>NZ_WRFL01000027.1:0-30234 GCF_009778815.1 Candidatus Bathycorpusculum sp. | reverse complement strand
TTACGTACTAATATAACTATGTTTTGGTTTATGGGAAATGTCACTTTAAGGCGTAATTATAATTTAGACGGTTTTTTATGCCCCATTACAACGTCATAGTTACATTTCTCGGGATTTTAGGATACTACAAACAAAGCTTAGCATATCAGTCAAAACTATATGGAATATATAGTTAAGAACTGGAGTTTACAGTTTGATTTTGAAACTCGCCCCGGATATGCTGATGCGGATAAACCTTTGCATCCCTTAACATACAACCCTCTTCTAGGATAACATCATCTGCAACCACACTTACCGAATTTATCCAAGTAGGCTTATTACCGCTTGAATTAACCACAACATGCCGCCCAATAATACTGTCCTGAATTTCCGCACTATCCCCAACTATCACACGATCCATAACCGCCGAATTAGTTATCACCGCATTTTTACCAATCCGAGTAAAATTATCAATACAACTATTAACGATACGCGCACCATCTTCGATTTGACAGTGTTGCCCAATCAACACCGCACCCTCAATCTCAATCTTTCCACGCTTAACCTGATTGATGATTTCTTCCCGACATTTTTCTGAATCAGCACGATTTCCTTGCACCCAAATCATGCTATCCTCACTTAATCTACCACCAAAATCCTTAAGCGTAGACAACCCACCCTGCAACAAACTCTTCATGGCCTCAAGATAACTCCTAGGAGTGCCCACATCATACCAATTACTCTTCAACGTATACCCATACACCGGACGACCGGTTGAGATAACATACGGAATAAAATCATAACCAAAATCCAACCTATTTTTTTCCCTGATAAGTTGCTGTACGCCTTTTTCTTTAAAGATCTGCTGTATTTCAGGTGAGAGCACATAGAGCCCAGTATTGGCAAGATTACTTGGAGCATCTTTAGGTTGCGGTTTTTCAACAAATTCTTGAATACGCCCTGACTTGTCAATATTGGCTATCCCTAAACCTTCCACATTGTCAACTTCTCGAAGAACAATAGTTAGCACCGCCTCTTTTTCTTTGTGAAACTCGATGAGATTTTTGATGTTTATATCAAAAATGTTATCACCCTGAACCGCAAACACAGGGTTAGTTATCTCATAGTAATCCATATTTATACGCGCAGAATCAGCACTGCCTAAATCCGCCACATTTGGTTGATACTTTATATGAATCGGTGGATCGATACCATACCGTGCAGAGAAACCAGTTCCCGACTCAAAATAATCATAGAGATCACGATAGTTGGTGTAACCTTTGACACCAAAAATAAAGTTACGTATGCCCTGATTTGCCAGCGACAACAATGAAAACTCTACAAGCGGCCTATTAAGCAAGCGCAGACAAGCTTTACTGGTCTCAGATGTTAATGGCCAAAGCCGTGTAGCTTTCCCGCCTACCGGAATAATAACATGCAGTTTATCTGGCGTATAATTGTCTCTGACGGAAGATTCACAATGATTGCTCAAGCACTTCACCAAGACATATCTGTAGTTGTAGGTGCAGTACTGCTTTTAATATTTGTTGCAACCCCCTATTTCTTGTTTTGTTTATTTGGGCGTCATGTTTGCTTTACGTTGGAGCTGTTTGGTTGACTACGCTTATTTCCCTATCCTGTTTCTGTTTGTACGCTTTTTTGTTAGCAGAAATGTGTTTTTGAGTCACGGTCTGGGTTATTTTTCCACGATAAATTTGCCTTAAGCGGCACAGACTTGTGCACGTTGACTACATTTTATGTATCGTATATTGTATTTAGTGCTTAATGTCCTGCGCATCTTCTATTTGCAGGCACAAGGATAATATAGATAAGCTTTGAATCATCTGAACGGATAGTGCCCAGGATGAAGAGTAGAGTCAGTAGTCTAGGTTATGTTAACCGCATACAAGAAAATGTTCTAGCGATCAAAAAGAAAGATCTCGCGGTCCTCTATGAGGATCTCAAAGCTGCTGACTGTGTGATTTGCGGCGGATCAGGACGATCTCTCTACTCGCTCAACGCTGCCATGAGCCAAAGTGCACTTGCAACTGCAGGATGGCGCAACAAAGTTGTTCTAACACCTGATGATCCTGGATTTCCCGGAAAAAGCATGTACGAAGCCGCCATGGAATTGGAACGGCGCTACAAAAAAACGCTACTTCTGATGAACTCAGGTAGCGGCTACAGTGACGACCCCTTGGTCATGGCCCAAGACCTCGCCAAATATATCGAAGACAAAAAATCAACCCGTTTCTCCATGGGTCTATTTACCTCAGCCCAAGAATCCCCCCTAGCCGATATCACCAGTAAATACGGCTCTGTTGTACAACTAAAAGGCCGAGGCAAACTCAAACCCAGCTTTGAATACTCCGAAACAGGCATGATGGGCGACATCTTTGAACTCGGCACACTTGAACTTCTCAACAGCATGGTAGAAGCGATATATCGCAACCTCGACGTTGACGAAGTCTACAAATTGTGCAACGAAGAATTCACAGAACTCGGCACCTTAATAGACAACAATGTTAACAGCGAAACCTATGTACGCCTTGTCGATTTACTTGAAAGACGCACCAACCTATTTCTAGGCGGAAAAGGCACCGCAAACGAAATCGCCAAAATGACCGGCGTCAGACTATTTCACCTAAAAAGCTTTCTAGGCGACAACGTCTATATCACCCGCGGCGTCAACACACCCCACCCAAGAGCAGGCGATTTAGAAATTCTACTTTCCTGCTCAGGCGAAACCCGCCCAGTAATCATATGGGCCGATGTACTCAAAAAATTCGCCGGAACAGTCTTTGCCATAACAAGCAATGAAGAATCCACCCTAGCCAAAAAAGCAGACCTCAAAATCATACTACCCGAAGAAGCACAAACCAACTCTCCCCGACGATTCTACACACGCGCCGCCTACGTCCTAAGCCCCCTGCCAATGAAGCTCGTAGAACGTCTCGGCGAACGAGGCCTAAACCTGCCTGAATACATCATCAGCTGGTACCACAGCGCCACCCAATAGACACAAAAAATAATTGCCAAACCAGTCGCCTGCAGTTACTGCAATAAGTGCGGCTGGTATGGATCCTGCAATTATAGGCAGAATAAGGTATACAGTATTTAATGTCAAAAACTTCTGTCTTTTTAGTATCTACTGCTTACTATGGGTACTGTTATATTGGTTCTAAGGTTTTTAGGTTACTAACCAAAATGGTTTGCCCGTCAGAAATTCAGTGAGAAAAACCGCAAAATCCGCGTTTTCCCTATAAATTTCAAGTATCTCGCCATCAACCATAACTTTGCAGTTCTGTTTTATGGCTTCTGCAACTAATTCTGCAATTCCCGCAGATTTGCCGCCATCTGCGAGTTTCTCTTGCAACAATATTGTGGCGTTGCTGTATCTGCGGGGCATCTCAACAACCCAGCGGTCATCCTCAATATAGGGACCCACATACACATTACTTTTATCCATATGCTTGGCCAGAAATCTCTCACATTCCCCTTGGCGCTCTAGTTGCGGTCCAAGATGCTTTTTCACACAGGACAACATCTGTTGCTTGAGCTCAAAAACAAACACACAAAGCGTTGATTCGTTACTCCAAACTGCGTCTCGCAGAATCTCAAAATCATGGGTTTCAAGTAATTTACGCAGAGATCGTTTGGTGCGATAGAGCTGTCCCCACAATACGTCTGGAACGGCCTCTATCCCGCCGATGACTACCCAAAGATGAGTCGTGGTTTGTGCAGCAAGGCGACACTCCACTATATCTGGATGAAATGCCTGAATGGGCGGTGGATAGAAAAAGTCTTGACTTGGCGCTTTTAGATACGCTCTTGTTGCTCCTATGAATTCATAGAGTTTTTGGGGTTGAACTGCCGAGGCAACATTTCTGTTCTTATCAACAGGATCCACAACGATTAGCGGCTCAACAAAAAGTAACTCTACCTCTTTTTTTGTACAATTAACATAAACGCCCTCGATGTCAACTATTACGCGTTTACTATAATCTGCAAATGTTCTAATGACGCCTTCAAAGGAACCATATTGCATAACCAAAAGCTCGCAGAGATACCCGCTAAAGCCGCCGACTTTGATTTCTGCACCATAAACCCCGATGCCTTGCATGAACTTTTTAAGTAGTCGTACTTCACCGGTGCGCTCTTGGCCTAAATGCGTCCGGATATAGTTGGTATGGTAGGGCGTGCGGTCCGTTGCACTTTGCCACTCACCGGGCTTGGCATCATAGCAGGGCACAATATCAATGCGGTAACCCTCCACAAAAATTTCGAGATACGGATGCTCCGCATATCGCTCAATTTGTTTGGCATCACCTGCGGCTTTTTTAGCGATGCGCAAACTGATCTCATTGAGATTTTTGCGCACAATAGCTGTAGGCAACCGCATAAAGATGTCTATGTCTTGATTTTCGCTTAACCACGTATCCTTAGCAACTGAACCCTCCACTCGGACAGTTGCATCTATACCCTCCAATCGGCAGACTTCTTGGATTTTTTGTTCAAATCTCTGGCTTAATGCGTTAACCTTTAGACGTTCTTCTGGGTTAGGTGTGATTTTCTGCAGTATCTGAGAGGTTAGCGCATCTTGGCTCATCTTGAGGCCTTAGGGGCAGTATTCTTTGAGGGTGGTATAAGCGGGGCCTTTGGGTGCGAGCTGGCTTTTTTTGAGGCGCAGACAACTGGCGCGTATGTTGCCAAACTCATAATTTTCTTGGCGCTCGGCAAAATCGACGAGGCGTTGTTTGTTAGCGCCTGAGCGGACCCGTGCGATGGTTAGATGGGGACTAAATCCGTTGGGGTCAGGTGCAAATCCTAAATCATGAATCTGGGGTTCTAGTTGCTCAAAGATGCTCTTTAGTTGGTCTGCACCATCTCGTATACCTGCCCAAACTACTCGGGGGTAGTTGATGGTGGGGAAAACTCCTAAACCTGATAGTTGAATGTTAAAGGGTGTAAATTTGACGTTTTGCATGGCGGCATATATTTTGTCTACCATGTCAGGGTTGATGGGTCCTAGAAAACGCACGGTGATGTGAATGTTTTTGGGTTCTACCATTTTGAGATCGGCGTTAGTTTGCAGAAGAGATTTTTGGATGCTTGCAATTCTGTTTGTGACACTGTCGTTTTCAAGGTCGAAAGCTATGAAGCTTCTAATCTGTTGCTCGGACATACTCATCTTCAATCTAAAAAACAGACAACCGAAATAAATGCTTTTAGAAGAATCACAACATTCAATGTTCATGATAGAGCAGGTTTTTGAAGCATGTGTTTGTTTTCTGTGAAAAACAGCGCTGTCTTTTGGGGTCTGCAGTTGGGTGGGACGTTTATGGTTTGGTAAATCTTACTTTTTGTTTTTTGCTTTTAGGTGTTCAAAGCGTTTTGTTATCTCTGCTCTTCGTTGCTCAGTTTTTGCAGTATCTACTGTGTAAAATGTTCCCTCGTTGCTGAGATCTATTAGCACATCGCCTTCACAAACCCCGGTGCTGATTTTTGACAGTGGTATGTCTGACATTACCCCGTCGATTTCGCAAACAGCTATTCCGTTCTCTATTCTATCAACAATTATCATCGTTTACTTGCCTCCAAGCCTGCAACCGGTGCATGTCGCATCTTGTTATATCTCACTGTATGTATAGTATCCATAAATCTGTTCTATTGTCTCTTTTTTGAGTATAGGCTTTGGAAACTTGAAAATAGCGCGGAAGTAAACGATTGGTGTTGCCGAAAGGACTTGAACCTTTGACCTGCTGATTAACAACATGATTTCACCGCTTACATTTTTGTATTGTATGCCTTTATGTTTTTGTATATTAGCAGTCAATAAATCATAAAACTGCTGATAACCAGACAGGTAAACATCATATGTTTGCACTATGGTTAGTATGGTGTCAGGTGTGAATGAGAAAATAACGCCACACATATACAAACTAAAATACCGATTGCTAATCTACACAATGGTGTGGTTTATAGGTTTACTCTTGTTGCATCTGAGCGTCTATGCGTATGCTTGGCTTGGTTTTGAAACAATGCTGAATGCACTTGGTTTGATACTGGTTGGTGCAGTTTTACTATCAGTTATACTGCTCTTTATTCCTGTGTTTGTGATGGGTGAGATGATAATGGGTATTTACATCAAGACAAATATATACAAACTGAAAAACAGATTGATAGTTTACACAATAGCCGGTTTGAGCAGTAGTTCGTTTTTGGGGCTTCTAAACTCTTATGAGTATATATTCAGAACTGATTTCTATAACACACTATTGTGGAATGAAAGGTCACTGATAATGTGGTTTGTGCTTATCTTTGTTCCCGTATTCGTAACAGGTGAGGTATTGCGATTCATAGTTAGAGGATGCACACAGAAATAACTTAATTTCTTTTATTATAACAGATGTGTCGAATGTATCTTCTTTATTTTTTATATGCTTAGAAAAATCTCTGTTTACTTTTCTTGTTGGAGTAAATTGAAGTAAAATGAGTGAAGTAAATCTGGTATTTCCTTGATTGGAATGGAGAATTGGCGCCGCCGAAAGGACTCGAACCTTTGACCTACTGATTAACAGTCAGTTGCACTACCGGGCTGTGCAACGGCGGCAAACCACCGGTATATCTGCCCTTCTCATTTCCACATAGGTATTTAAGCATAACACTATTATTTGTGGCAGTGTTTGTTTGATTTAGGTCATAAAAAAATGTTTCAGATAAAATATTGGCCAAGTAATTGCGTAAACATTTTTATTTACTAATCAGTAAAAAATGCTGTGAGTTATATACTCAAGTTTCACAACACCAACTCATAGCCTGTAAACTTTTGCATATTTAGCAAAGCCACTGCACAAAAGGCTTGACTGCACAATTATGTGGTGAACACTCGTATTTATCTCGGCCACTCAATTCATAACACTGTCATAACAAAATTATGTGGGGATCCCATTCCTTGTTACCGTAAACTAAATACCCACCCGAACATACCCAAATGGGGGAATGGTATGAAAAAGATCTTTGTTACATTCCTGTTTACCCTATTGGTTGCTGAATTAGTTTTTGCAAGCTTAGCCTGTATAGGTGAGTCGCATGTTCAAACCCTGCCCTCGGCACCTCAAACAGCCAAAACAGCTCAGTTGATCGTTTGATGTCTGTTCAAACGATGGATCGGCCTGTTTTTGTGGTTAGACGTATTCGACCTGGCTCTAGGTGTGATCTTTGCGGGGTGTATGCTGTTTAGTATGAATTACTCACTCCGTTGCATGATACGATAACTCGTTGTCCAAGCTGTTATGAGAAACTTAGGCGGACATATGTTAATGCTGAGTTTAGAGTTGCTGAGCCGGAGATGCCGCTGTATCCAGAGAAACCAAGGAGACCTAACATGCCGCATCAAATAACGCGACAAACCATCCCCCCTCCCCCTTTATTGTTTGGCTGGGTGTTTTGGTGGGTTGTGGGTTTGGTTTTTGTGTTGTTTTAACCAAATTTTCCCTTGTGACAGGCAGGTTGATTATTCTGTCAGGCGGTTTACAGTGTAGTTCTTCGGGTTTATGTTGTTGTTAGTGTGAGTAAGCCCTCCAAAACTTTGTAAGCGCAAGATTCATGAACCATATCTGCTTTTCTTTTTTGGAATTAAACCTAATATGGCAGGGAAACATTATGGAAACTGACAGCAACATACCCGTATTGGAGGTTAGAAAACGTCTTTTTTTGTGTTTGGACGATGTTATTGGGTTTTCGAAGAAAAAAATCGGTACGCCTAAAAAGCTGGAGGCGGATTATCAGTCATATTTGCGTATTTTGGTCTCAGCAGTTTTGGCTTATGGAAAACTCAGAGTTAAATACGCTTGATTTGTTGGAGCGGCGTCTTGAGGTTTTAGAGCAAACAACAGGTGGTGCTGGTACGTCTTGAGTTTTAAAAGCCGTTTATCTCGTTTAGAGAAAAAGCTCTCAAATCCTGTTAGTCTTCTTTGTCTTTGAGGAGTGAGGTTTATTTTTTGTTGAGGTGTTATGAGTGTTTGCTTGATTTTGATCGGGCGGGGCCACGCAGGCGCAAAAAGAGGTGGTTTGGTGTCGATATGTTGAGGCGGTTGTGGAGTTTTGCAGAGCCTACCCAAATAACGGCATTTACTTGTTGCCGCCAAATAATTCTTTGGACACCCTTGAAGAACCCAAATTTATAGCCCCATACCGCGAAGTAAATCCAGCGCTTAAACCCTGCCTTCATTTGATAGAGGAAGTTGAGAGATAGGCTGAAGAAGCGCAATAACTGATGGGTGGTGTTGCCTTGTTTTGTGTTTGTGTGAATCTGCCATAGAAATGTTACGTAGTCCGTTTTTGCTCTAATATTCTGCTCTCATATGGTGTGCGGTTGCCTTTTTATGTTCCAAAGTTGTTTTTAGGAAAGCTTTAAATTTATTTTTATTCTAGTATATTAAGATAAGTGTAAGCATTAATGTTGAACTACATTTGCGATACTTCTTAATCTTATGTATAACTGAGTTGAATATCATGAACAAAAACAATAAAACTCCTCAAAAATGGTTGACTATACTTCTCTCTGTGATATTGGTTATAAGTGTTGTATGTGTTTTTATGCCCAGTGCTAAAGCTGCCGAGTTGACACCACAACAAAAAGCATTAACCCTAACCACTGAGGTGCTAAGGTTTGATACCACAAAATATGAGATACACGTCGAAAATTATGAACGCAGTGCAGAAATGGGATATCTTAGTGTTGTTCCACAACACATCGTAGCCTATACACTCACCTCAAATCACGAAAATGGTTTTCGATTATCCTATACATTTGCAAACAATAACCTGCAAATGATCACGATCTACAAAGATGGATCTGCACAAGCAAGATCTAATTATTTTATAGATGTTGATGTTGCCAAAGATTTCCTTGCGAAATACCAAAACTATGCCGGGAATTCTCTGTATAATCGACTGGGCTCTATAATACCTGTGGATAGTATTCCAGGTAACGTTACGGTGAGCTCGGAGGATATTGTTCTTGAGATTACACTCACTGAGGATTCTACTCTGTTTAAGTGGTACTATGCGGTTAATGGTGCTGAGGCGCCTTATTCCAAGTTTGTGTCTCTTGAAGTTGGGCGGGGAGTTTTGATTGCGTTTGTTGATAACTGGCATCTATACCCTGTGGGTAGTACTTGTGTGGGCCTTTCAAGAGATGAGGCGCTTGCTGTTGCGCTTGAGGCGGCTAGGAGTCATGTTTGGAGTTTAGATGTTGAGGCTTCTAGTTTGTCGGTGGATAATTTTAATGAGGATAGTGTGCGTTGGGAGGGTTTGGTTTTTATGGGTTCGTTGAATGCGGATAGCACTCGCAGTGAATATCTTTTAGAGCTTTATCCGGTTTGGCGGTTTGGTATTGCATTGGATAAGTGGTATGGGTATATGTATGGTGTGGAGGTGGATGTTTGGGCTGATACGGGTGAGGTTAGGCGGGTGCATGAGGCTTGGTCATCTATTCTTCCTGAAGAGGAGGAGGCGTTTTTTGCTGGTATGGAAGAGCAAACTGTGGTGTTTGATACTGGTTTGAGTTTGTCTGTGTTGGTTGTGTTCTCTGTTTGTGTTGCTATGGTGTCAGGATTTGCTGTTGTCTGTATGGGCGGAGCAAAAAAACTACACTATGCTGGCTTGTTTAAACGGCATGGTTTTAAAGTCAGCGGTGTATTGTTCTGTATTATCCTATCCTCAACCCTGTTTTTGGGTGCGCTTGAAACTGTCAACGCCACAACATCACGCGGTGCCGCAGTCTGGGGCTCAGAAAGCACATACGCCGGAGCATACAATCCCAATCCGAATAACTGGGTAAATTGGCGCAAGAGTTACACTGAAACTAACTATCAACGAAGTATTTGTGGGGATATTGGTGGTTTCTTTCAAAATGGAGGTTATACGGGTAATGGTGGAATTAATCATCAAGGCTTAACTGGTTTGGGGTCCGCTGCCAGTCAAATTAGAAGTGATATCTCGGCGTTGTATTATTCTAAGGATTATGTGGCTGTGGTTGATTTCGATCATGGTGTTGGAAGAACTGATGGCTATCCTGGATTAAACGAATTCCACTACATGTTTGAAGACAACAACGGAACCCTGAAGTTTCCCAATGATCCTCCGAGTGAGCGGCCGGGTAATGCGGTGTATGATTGGGAGGTTTATAACTGGGTAACTCAGAGTAAAACTGCTTTTGTGTTCATTAGCACTTGTCTGTCGGCGGAGACTGCGGGTCAGGGTATGTTGCCGCCTCATTTGCTGGTGTATCCTGAGCGAGCTGTGAGTATGCCGTTTGCTTGGACTGGGCGTAAGGTAGCTAGTCTGGGGGTTTCGGGTTTTGATATTAGTACGCATATTAGTGGTGATGGGTATGGTAGTCCGGATTGGGGTAATCAGGTGTATATGGGTTTTCGTGTGGGTGCGGCATCTTTGGAACAGTCTCTTTCCGGTCCTAAGGGAACATATACATATTTTGATTGGGTGAAGAGTTTTCTGCAGAATGCCTTGACGATGGATCAGTCGGTGAATAATGCTTTAGATGAGGCTTCGCGGGAGTGTACAGGTTTGTCTTTTGCCTCTTCTCCCTTGAAGAATGGGTTTGTTCCTTATTGGTGGAACATATATAATACTACGCCAAGTAAGTTGGAGGTGTATGGGAATGGTAATATCCATTTGAAGGATTTTGAGCCGCATACTGTTAGTTTGCCCTCTATTGGCGGTCCAACAAGCGGCGCTGTTGGTGTATCTCATAGTTTCACAGTATCTTCTTCGGTTGACTCGTTTGGTCATAGGGTACGCTATATTTTTGATTGGGCTGATGGCACAACGACAACAACGGGGTATGTTAATTCTGGAGCATCTGTTTCGGTATCTCATGCGTGGAGTACTGATGGTGTGTATGGCGTTAAGGTGTATGCACAATGTGAGGATGGAAGTCCTAGCAGTTTGTCTGGACCCTACAATGTTGCGATTGGAACTAATCCTTGGTTGATAATTGATGCGTGGGATGACTATGGAAACGAGTTGAATGTGGGGGTCTATATTGATGATCAGCTTGTGGGCGGTACTCCGGGGGCTTTTATGGTGACATCGGGTTGGCATACTCTTAATGTTGATTGGCAAATCTATATTTTTACAATCTTTGATTCGTTTAGCGATGGCAGTGATAATTGTGGATACCAATTGATAACTTCGAATACGACGTTAACTGCGAATTATCGTTGCACATAGCACCGTTGTAGTCAATCTTTTTTCTTTTTTGTTTTTGTTTGATGTGTTTCAGAATTAAAGAATGCTGATCAGTAAACGATATATGGTGTTTGTTGCTATCTTTATTGATATTACAAGGTAAAATATTGGGTGTGAAATAGTTGAGGTTTGTTTGCAGGGTTGTGGGGTTAGTTTTTGTGTTTTTGTTGGTTTGTGGTTTGTTTATTGAGGTTTCTGTTTTGGCGGCGACACTGCCTTTACCGGAGGCGAATACTTGGGTTGAGATGCCATCTATGCAACAGGCGCGATACGATTTATCTGTGACGGTTGTGGATGGTAATATCTATGCTATAGGTGGTCGTAATGATGAGTTAGTTGCTGTTGGTATTGTTGAGATGTATGATCCTGAGGTTAACAATTGGACCTACAGGGCATCGTTGCAGCAAGCGCGTTACAATTTGGGTGTGGTGGTGGTGGAGGGTAAGATCTATGCCATAGGCGGTGAAGTTAGAGTCTCAGGATCTGCTAAAAGTTATGCGGTGGACACTGTTGAAGTATATGATCCGGTTACTGACAACTGGACTTATAAGAACTCAATGCCCACTTCAGGCAGTACTAGTAATGCACCGCTACCTGCTTCAAGCAGTACTTTTGTTGTCACGGTTCTTGGGAATAAAATTTACTGTCTGAGCCCGGAATTTAATTTAGTTTATGATCCAGTATCGGATGTATGGGAAAATAAGCATACCCTGCCTATTGCGGCAGATTTTATGTATGCAAATGTTGTAAGTGGAAAAATAATCTGCTTAATCAGCGGGAATAGCGTCATTTCTTATTTGACTATGGTTTATGATCCGTTGACTGATAATTGGACACAAAAAGCTTCGTTGCCTGATGGCTTCTCTGCAGGTCCAACTGTTTATGACGATAAATTATATATGATTGGAGCTCAAACTGAACCAAAATATAATGGTTTACCCATTATCGGGAAGGTAATGCCCATGGTTCAAGTTTATGAGCCAGAAAAAGATACTTGGAGCGTGGTTGCATCAGGTGGTCCTGGTTTGTGCTATAGGCTTTTTTCTATGTCTACTTCGGGAGTTTATGCGCCTTCTATGCTTTATTGTCTATGTGGTTCGGCTTCTTTTGATATTTATGAGTTTATGGGGTTTGATTTGGCATCTAGTGTGTGGGTGTCTGCTGCGGAGTTGCCCACTCCTCGTACGGATGTTTCGGTGGTGGTTTTGAATGATTTAGTTTATGTTCTGGGGGGTTATACGGTTAGTGGTTTCAAGTATATGCGTGGTATTCCGATCAGTCCTATTCTTACTGCGTCGGCGTTGGTTGAGCGGTATACTCCGTTTGGTTGGGGTGAGGTTGCGCCTGTTGTTTCGATTGTGTCTTTGGAGGATGGGGTGGAGTATGGTCCTGGAGATGTACCGCTTGAGTTTAGTTTGGCTCGTCCGATGGTGTGGATGGGGTATAGTCTTGATGGCCAGGCAAACATAACAATTACGGGTAATGTTACTTTGTCAGGGTTATCAAGCGGGCAACATAGTGTGCGGGTGTTTGCGGAGGATGCATATGGTAATGTTGGTGTTTCTGATGCTGTGACGTTTAGTGTTGCTTCTGCACCGTTTCCCTTGTTGCCTGTTGTTGCTGTTGTTGTTTTGGGAGTTGTTGCTGTTTGTGTGGGTTTATTTTTGTTTTTGCGGAAACGCAGGCGTATTAAATTTTTGACGATGGGTTGAATTGAGTTTATTCCTGTTGCCGCTGTTTTGTGTAGTCAATAATTAAAAATAATATCACTTTTTCCATGCAACCGAAACCTTTATTCTTAAATATATGTGGCTAAATTTCTATTGATAAGTGTGGAGAATATGGAGCAAAAACTCCGGGCTACTCTAATTACTGGTAGAACTATTGAACAAGGCGTAGGCAAAGAGCTAGGTAAGGGCTCTGAGGAATACTATGTTGGTTGTGCCGTTTGTTTCTTTGATAAATCTGATATGGTGAAACTTGGCATAAAAAATGGTTCAATTGTTCGTGTAACATCCAAATATGGTTCAGTTATTGTTAAAGCCCAGAAATACCGTTGGGGCGTTATGCCGGGTATGGTGTTTATGCCTTGTGGTTCTTGGGCCAATGTTATCTGTGGTGATGAAACCTACACTATGGGTATGCCGCTCTACCGCGGGTTCCCAGTTGAGGTTGAAGCCGCCCCAGATCAAGCGGTACTTACATTAGAAGAACTTCTTATGCAACAATTCGGGAGGAATAGCGATGAGTAAAACAATAAACAATGTTGTTTGCCCCATATGTGGCTGTCTCTGCGACGACCTCGAAGTCACCGTAGAGAACAACGAAATAGTCAAAATGAAAAATGGCTGTGCAGTTTGTGAAGCAAAAATGGTGCACGGCTACAAAAGCGAAGAACGCATCCTAAAACCCATGATACGAAAAGACGGCAAACTTGTTTCTGTATCTATGGATGAAGCAGTTAAAAAAGCAGCCCAAATTCTAACAGATGCCAAGTATCCTTTGCTGTTTGGCTGGAGCAGCACCGTTGGCGAAGCACAGCGTATCGGTGTTGAATTAGCCGAAGAATTAGGCGCAACTTTGGACAACTGTTGTAGCGTATGCCACGGCCCCTCGGTTATGGCAACCCAGGAAATCGGTATCCCTGCTGCCACCTTGGGCCAAATTCGCCACCGTGCGGATTTGATTGTTTACTGGGCCTGCAACCCCTGGGCAAGCCACCCTCGCCATGTTGAGCGCTACACCGCCTTTACTGATGGACGTTTTGAGGGTAGTGAGTGGCAAAGTTATGTTAAAAAATTAAAGGCTGATTCAAACCGCAAAAAAATGGAAATGGCCTCTAAGCGAATCTCACGTGTGGAACCCCCCACTAAAGCGGCCTCTTTTACAGGTCCACCCCCACAGATGCTTGAGCACAAACCTGGACGTAAAATGATTGTGGTGGACGTACGCAAAACCATGACTGCTGAGGTGGCTGATTATTTCCTCCAGATCGAACCCAACCGTGACTATGATGTAATCGAGGCTCTGCGATGTCTAGTTACCGATCAAGAGCTTGATGTTGAAAAAGTCGGCGGTATCCCCCTTGATACTTTACGTGAGGTTGCAGATGCCATGATGAGTTGCGAGTTCGGTGTCATCTACTTTGGTTTAGGCATGACCCAGAGCTTGGGCCGTTTCCGAAACATTGAAATCGCCATCGCCTTAGCACGAGACCTAAACCGAAAAACCAAATTCGTTATCTCCCCTATGAGAGGACACTTTAACGTTACCGGCGCAAACAACGTGTTTGCCTGGCAAACCGGCTACCCCTTTGCTCTTGACTTCTCTCAGGGCTACCCCCAGTTTAACCCCGGAGAAAACACCGCAGTTGATCTGTTAAGACGCAACGACAACGACGCAACCTTGATTATCTCTGCCGATCCCGCCGCACACTTTCCAAGTGTTATCATGCAAAACATGATGAAACACCCCCTAATCACCATCAACCCAGATATGAATGCCATATCTCGGCTTGGCGATGTCGTGTTTCCCACCCAGTGGTGCGGTATAGAATACGCCGGCACAGCTTATCGCATGGACGCCGTTCCCATTACGCTCAAAAAAGTTGTTGAACCCCCACCAGGAATTCTAACTGATGAAGAACTCCTAGTTCGCATCCTTGAGGAGGTTCGAGCCATCAAAGCTAAACGCGGCGAACCTGTCGGGCAAGCTGAACCCAAAATTGCTCCCCACAAACCCACCAAAGCAACTAAGACATCCAGAGAATGCCCCATTCAGGAAAAACCTAAACGCGTAACAAAAAAGACAAAGAAGGTTGCTTAAATGACTGAAATCCTGATCAAAAACGGTTTTGTGGTTGACCCCAGAAACAAAATCAACTGCGAAAAAATGGATATAGCAATCAAAGATAATAAAATCGTTCAAAAAGTCAACGAAAAAACTGCCCAAATCATTGACGCATCCGGCTTAACCGTTATGGCGGGTGGAGTGGATATTCACAGCCACATCGCCGGAGCAGAAGTTAACACCGGACGCATAATCCGCCCCGAGGATCACTACAAAGACCCTGTCCGAAAAACCTCAATCACCCGCGGAGGCACAGGCTACTCTATCCCCTCAACATTTGTCACAGGTTATCGCTATTCTGCAATGGGTTACACCTCAGTATTTAACGGCTCCATCGCACCCATGAAAGCAAAACACGCCCATGAAGAATTAAACGACATACCCCTAATAGACAAAGGCACCTACATCCTGAGTGGTGACTGGTGGTTTGTTCTTGAAAACCTCGCAAAAGGCGACATAGACGAATGCGCCCGCCTAGTCTCATGGCTAATACATTCCACACGCGGCTATGCCATCAAAGTCGTCAACCCCGGAGGCTTAGAATCCTGGGGCTTTGGCCGCAACGTCCACAGTATAGACGACCAAGTTCCCAACTTTGACATCACCCCACGAGAAATCATGCGCGGTCTGATCAAAGTTAACAAAAAACTAAACATGCCCCACACAATACATCTCCACACAAACAATCTAGGAATCCCAGGCAACTACCAAACCACCCTTGACACCATGAACGCCCTCGAAGACCTCTCAACCGATGGCAAACCCGTAGCACACATCACCCACGTACAGTTTTGCGCCTTTAAAGGTGAAAACTGGCGCAAATTCAAATCCGGCGCTGAAGATATCGCCAAATACATGAACAACCACACCCACATGACCATGGACATGGGCCAAGTCACCTTTAGCGACACCACAACCATGACTGCCGATGGTCCCTTCGAATTTAGCCTCTACGAACTAGGCGGCCACCTAAAATGGGTAAACAGCGACGTAGAAACCGAGAGTAGCGGCGGCATTATCCCATTCCACTACAAACGCAACAGCCCCGTTAGCGCACTCCAATGGAGCATCGGCCTCGAACTCGCACTGCTCATCAAAGATCCATGGAAAATCTTTATGACCACCGACCACCCAAACGGTGGGCCCTTCTATGATTACCCCAAAGTGCTGGCCTGGCTATATAGCAAAAAAGCCCGCGAAGCCACACTCAAAAGATGCCACAAAAGCGCCCGCAAAAAGAGTTTGTTGCCCTCAATTGATCGCGAACTCAGTCTATATGAAATCGCCATCATGACCCGCGCAGGAACCGCTCAAGCCCTAGGGCTACCCAACAAAGGCCACCTAGGCATTGGTGCAGACGCAGATGTTGCAATCTTTAACATAAACCCCGAAACACTAGACATCGCCCAAAAATTCCGAACCGCCCGCAAAGCCTTTGCCAACGCCGCCTACACCCTAAAAGACGGCACCATAGTTGCCAAAGACGGCCAAGTCGTAAACAGCCAAATCCCAGGCCGAACCATCTGGGTAGATGCACAAACAAAAGACCCCTGCCGAATCGACGACGAAATGAAACGCAAATTCAAAGAATACTGGACCATCGAATACGAAAACTACCCAGTTACCGATCACTATGTAAAAGTTTCAGATAAATTAAGTGTAAAGGCAAGTGTATAGAAGATGATAACCCTAACTGCTCTAAGAGAATTCAGTGTTCCCATCCAAGCACCCTGCATAACCCCTGAAAACTTTAAAGACAAAACCCTAGCCGAGATCAAAAAACTACCCGCAACCGAAGGCAACCGCAACGTCACCCTAGCCGATCTTTTCAAAATCGAACAAAGCCCCCAAGAAACCCCCAACATCACCCTAAATGGTGATCTAAGCAAAGTCAAACGCGTCGGACAAGCCATGAAAACCGGCGAAATCGTCATAAACGGCAACATTGGCATGCACACAGGCGAAAAAATGGCCGGCGGCAAAATCACCATAAATGGCAACGCAGGTTGCTGGACCGGCAGCGAAATGAAAAAAGGCACCATCGAAATACACGGCGACGGCGGCGACTACCTAGCATCACCCTACCGAGGCAACGATTTAGGCATGAAAGGCGGCCTAATCACCGTTGATGGCAACGTCGGCACAGACGTTGGCTGTCACCTAAAAGGCGGCATTATAAAAATCAAAGGATCCGCAGGCCGATTCATAGGTTACCACATGACCGACGGCGCCATATATGTCGAAAAAGACTGCGACGTCCGAACCGGAGCCTGCATGAGCGGCGGCAAAATCGTCGTCGGAGGCACCCTTGAAATCCTACCCTCCTTTACCATAGACAGCATCAAACCCAAAGTCAAAGTTGACGACACCACAAACGTAGCTGGGCCCTTCTACGTATTCTTAGGCGACCGCTCCGAACATGGCACAGGAAAAATCTTTGCCAACAAAACCGCAAACCCCGCCCTGCAATTCTACGAAAAATACCTCTAACTTTCCTACTTTCTTAATCTTTTTAAATCAATCAAACAAACATCCAGTCAGCTGTTAATTAAACCGAAGTACTTATCAACCTATCACTACCTCCTCCCTAAAGTGAGGACATGTTGTTGCGCCGAGTTATCATGCTAAGAGTTGATACAGCCACAAACACAAGCAACCGAACCATCGACTGCATCGCCGAGGAAGTCCCTCTCCAAATCACCCTAAACAACCTCCACGCATTTGTTATTTGGTGTTCCCCCTCCCAGTTTGAAGAACTAGCCGTAGGCCACCTATTTGCCGAAGACCTCCTGCAATCTGTAGATGAAATCGAAAACATAACCGTCAACCCAACAAACAACACCTGCCAAGTAACCCTCAAAGCAAACATCAACCTAGAAGAGCGCATAAAAAACCAGCGAACCAGTACACGCATCGTTCCACTCATCAAAACCAGTACCTCAGCCTACCAAAAAGACGACAAACTAGCCACCGTACAATCAAACCTAACCATAAAAGCCCAAACCATAATAGATGCCATCAGCCAAATCAACCAAAAAGCTCACGGCTTCAAAGAAACCGGAGGCCTCCATGACAGCGCCATTTTCCAAGCAGACGGCACCATGGTCGCATTCTCAGAAGACGTAGGCAGACACAACACCGTCGACAAAGTCATAGGCGAAGGCGTCCTCAAAAAAATAGATTTCACCCAATGCTTCTTAATTATCACCGGACGCGTCCCAGGCGATATGATCTACAAAGCCGCCAAAGCAGGTCTACCCATTGTAGCCTCAGTCGCAGCCGTGCTCAACTCAGGCGTAGACTCAGCACAAAAAGCCAACATAACCCTAATCGGATTTGTTCGCAACAAACACATGAACATCTACACCTGCCCCCAAAGAATCACCCTCTAAACCTGATTACCCTGCTTTTGCAACTCTTTTTCTAAGAGACAAACAAGCTGGTCACCTTCCAAAGGTAACTTTACAACCGGTATTCCCTCAAAGACAGAACCCAAAGAACTCTGAGCCACCAAACCTGCAATGGCCGCTACTGGTTGTTTAATCAGCTCAAGTGTGATTTTTAGGTCCACTTGATCTTTAGCTGTAACTATCTTGACAACATCTTGCCGCGGCGCAATCAAACCATGAAAACCCTCAATGAAAACTAGATCAAGCGCCTCATCATCGAGAAACCCCAGGATTCTGTTGAGATCTTGGCTGTCTTGCGTTGTTTTTTTAATGATGTCAATTTCTCGGGGCGAAACCGCAACGACCACCCCTGCACCTGCCTGAGCAAACCGCCAAGTATTGGTACCTGTCGTATCCATCGAAAAATCTACATGATGAATATGCTTCACAGCACCAACACGATAACCCTTAACTGAAAACTTGCTGATTAAGTACTCAAGAGTAGTTGTTTTCCCCGAACCGCTAATACCCACTGCGGCAACGACTAAACCCATACTTCTCCCTGTCCTCTCAGAGCGCATCTGCTTATAATAAACTATACCATCCCCTAAAATAATTTAGTCATCGCTTCATCTATCACACTCAACTAACCGTCAAATAGTTTACACTTAAATCAGCTGTGGAAATGTTAATGTAGAGTTTAGGTATACAGAATAAGGTCTGGCGCTAAAATGAATAATCTGCTGTATTTGCTTATTGTTCTTTTCTGTGGTTGTGTCATAATTGCAGTGCTAAAGTTTTGGTCGAAAAAACAATCAAAACTCCAATCAGAACCAAATTTCTGTCATGAAACAAAAAAACCAAAACCAAATAGGCAAATTCAACACCCAAACGATCCACAGCAGGATTTAGATCGGATGTTTAATGAATGGGATGAATTTAATGATGATGAGGAACAATTACAGCAGGAAGAAGAAGCCAACGGTTGGTAATTGTTGTAGTTGCGTGAAGTATGGTGCTGTAATAGATATATATCAAAATTTGTAGCAGCGTTTTATATATTAAATATTGCTATATCCGTCTGATGTGAAGAATGATGACTAGATGCAGTTACTGTGGTAGCGTCGTAAACAAAAACATGGACAGATGCACATGCTGTAATGCCCCCATAACCCTATACAAAGAACAATACACAACACCTGAACCTCTAAATGCATCAACTACATTAAAACCAAATCAAGTTCCCGTATCAGTTGCGGATGTAAAATTCCCCCTAGTAACAGCATCATCAAGTTCCATGTTGTTCTTCTCATTATTTCTCGCACTACACTACACTGGACTACTAACTTTGCAGAGTAACCTGCATTTTGGTTTATGGGTACTCATAACGCTGTCACTGGGTGGGCTATTTTTAGTAGTACGTAACAGCAGAGCAACAAAAACTAAGCTATCCACCTTTGAAACTTATAGGCCATCCACAATCATAAGCCAATACCTCAACATGCAGGTAGCAACAGAAAAAAACAATATCAATGCACTTATGACCTACGACATAGCCCAAACTGCACTATAACTCTGATTAGCTAATTTTCTCTCTCTATGGTTGTGCACAGTAGTTATTATCATACTATTTCTATACCGCCAAAGAAACACACAAAACAGTGCACAGCCTAATCTCACATTCAATAATCATAAAACGTGAATAACTAACAATCAGCCCATCAGTAGAAACAGCAAATAAAAGTTGAACCTATCAGACATCCTACAGCATCTACCTTTTCATACAGATGTTATTCAATCATTAGATATCCTCTGGACAGTCTCTGTAGGAACATGTAATATTCTCAAAATTTTCATATCTCTTTATTTATTTGTATACGACATTAACAACTACTCTAAGATGACAGCGTTCAAAGAAATGCTCGATTAGGCTTCAAATTGAAGTATTACTTTTTCTAGAACTAAGTAAGTAGGTAAAAATCTTGTTGTATCTTAGTAAACCATTGAGTGTATCTCAGTGGATGTACTTACAGTTAACGTGTTAAGCAGTAAAATTGTTGTTAATCGCGAAGGTTTTATAAATAAGAGCCGAGTCTACAAGGAATATTCTATAGGTTTAAGGCCTAAGGAAATATGTGGACCGGTAGCTCAGCACGGCTTGAGCGTTCGACTGATAATCGAAAGGTCGCCAGTTCAAATCTGGCTCGGTCCACCAAATTTCTCTCTATATCTGAGGTGTATTTGTGCTTGTTTTGGCTATTAAGGTGATTTGCTTTGAGATTGATTTTGGTGTGGTTTAGGTTTTACTTTTTGGTTTACACCGCCGCTTTAAAGATTTAGACATGGGTATGTTATTGGTGTGTTGGTTGCGGGCAATTCTTGTGACAGTGTCGCATGGAATTTCAACATCAGGAAACAATTTGGCAAATTTAATCATACGCGTTTTTGTTTATTCAAAATGTTGTCCATATTTTTTGATTAATTGTTGTGACAATGTCGCAACAATCTGTTTGCCATACTTCGCGTGTTCACCGCCAAGTAAACCGAACCAACATGCTTCTCGATTTCACAATACGTCAACGTGATTGCTTAATTAGCAAAAGAACAAGTTTATTGAAAACAAATGCATTGCCTAGTTAAGCTGTAATAGCGTTTACACCGTTGAATGGTGGCAAGCATTTAAGTCAATGCAGATTATGGTGTATTGGTGAAGGATCTCTAAAATGTCGCTAATAGTGGTGGCTGGGATATGTGTGGCGGTGGCTGGTGTTTATGTTATTGTTAAAGTTAGCACACCAACTAAGGCTGAACGAGAAAAAGAAATAATCGCTCTAATAGAGCAATATCTGAATTCGGAGAAATCTGAGAAAAAAGACGGGATAGCTGGCGAAAAAAAACACATGATAGATGGTGTAGAGGTAGAAGTGGATAAAGATGGTTACATCAAAAAATCTTGGTGAGCTGGACTAATGGTTACGTTTTGATATCTGTTCTTTTTTCCTCCATCACTTCTGCTTGCTCGCTTATATACACCAATTGTTCCGCTCTTATATCTACAATACAAAATTGGACAGGCCTCTCTCAATCTGTGTGTTTGGACCGCCTGGTTCTGGAAAATCCTTTGCAGTTGAGCAAATTGCTGCCTCAATAGATGAGCTGGAAACTGAAAAAACCTTTAAGTTTAATAAAATTTTTAAGTTTAATGTATCCCAAATGAAGGGACCTGAAGAGCTTGTAACGGCTTTTCACCAAATCCGTGATGCAGGCCTAAAGGGTGAGTGCCCGATTGTTTTTTTTTGATGAATTCGATTCAAAACTTAACGATGAGTTGGGGTGGTTGAAGTATTTTTTGGCTCCTATGCAGGATGGTGAGTTTACTGAAGAAGGACACCCGCATTTTATTGGGCGTGCAATTTTTATATTTGCAGGTGGAACAAACGAGAGTATGTCTGTTTTTAAGAAAAAAGCAGAAAGTCGTGAGGTTGAAGCGCAAAAAGCGAAAGATTTTCTTAGTAGGTTAAAAGGGTACATTAATATTCTTGGACCAAATCGCCAGTGTCCACACGGTAAAGATTTATCCAAAAATACATCTGACAAAAACAGTACTTGTGATGTTAAAGAGTTTGAGACGACTGAGCAAGCCGGCAGAAAACTGCAAGATGTAGCGAAGCAAAAACAAGATGCTCAACAATGTGAAGCATGTGGTGATAAGACTCCATTTTGTGAGTTTGGATATATGCTAAGACGTGCTACCTTATGAGATCATTGCTAGAAAAGAAACTTAGTATAGATCAAAAAACAACACTCGAAATTGCTGATAATGTCTTAGAGGCCTTTATAAAAGTTGACAAGTATTCGCATGGATCTCGTTCATTAGAGGCAATTATACAAACAAGCGATATTGTACCGGGGAAAGCCTTTTCTGCATCATGTATTAACACCTCTTGTTTGGAAATGTATGTTGACAAAACCTTTAATGACTATTTAAGGGAAGAATATGAGAAGGGTGAATCAAACAAAGTTTGATGAAGAAATCTAAAGAGTCATAAATGACATTTCGGCTGTAAGATGGTAATAATGCAACAAAAGCTCTATTGCTCTATAGCTTCCAATGAGTTAAATGTTACACTGTTATTTTTTCAAATAAGTTGCTGTATATGTTGCATTGTTTTTTTATTATGATTGCCTGAAATATGTCCCGTCTTCTACATTGAATAACGATGAATCAGCTGGCTGGAAACTTGTGTTGATTAGTGGCTGGAAAAGAACGTAGTTATCATATAGTGGCAGTAATGAAATCACTAATAGTTGGGATCGCTATTTCAAATCCGACTTGGCTCGCCATGTTTTCTAAATATTGTCTGATTTGGTTTTAGTTTCATTGGATGTGTTGTAGTTTATTGTAACCTATTCCCTTTGCTATTTGTAAGCCGCTATAATGTAGATGCCTAAAAACATATTGTTCTTGGGAAAGTTTTAAAGATGCGGCTGTATTTGTGTCCAATTGAAGACACTTCCTTAGGTGCTTTCTGGCTCTGTAGCGTCAAGTTGTGGTGACTGAGCGTTACAGAGCTTCCTGTTCTTGTTACTTTCTAACTTTTCATTGGGTTTGTGCGTATTTTGTCGTAATGTTTGTAGTGATGTGTCTTGCTGGTTTGTCTGTTTGGGTTTTTTCGTTTTCTTTTATATTTCCTGCTTTGTTCTTGTTGGCAGGGGTTGTTTGGTGTGTGAGTGGTGTTTTGGTTGTGGTTGTATTGCAATAGTGGTGTGTTGTGCGCACAAAGTATATTTAGTGCTGTTTTTATTTTTTGGATTTGTTTGTGGAGTGTGTGTTTGGTTCTGTGAAGTGTTTCTAAACAATATATAGTAAAAGATTGTTATATTGTTTGTAACTATTCGCTGAACTGGATATATACTTTATACAAAGTGGCTTAATATGTCAAATGCTAAAGAGAGATTGCTATGACCGAATACAATGGCTGTGTAACCTGTAAAAGTGCCGATAAGGTGCTGGAGAAATTTATTGCTCAATTACCTATGGAAACCTCACATCAGCGTGTAGAGTCTCAAAAACTAAAATGCGGGTTTGGTTTGCAGGGTGTTTGTTGTCGACTTTGCGCTAATGGCCCTTGTCGTATTACACCCAATTCACCTCGCGGAGTTTGCGGCGCTACTTCCGATGTTATGGTGGTGCGCAATTTCTTACGTGCTGTAGCGGCAGGTTCAGGTTGCTATATTCATGTGGTAGAAAATGTGGCTCGTCATCTAAAAAATACTGCCCAAGCTAAAGGACCCCTAAAAGGGTTGCAGACTCTTGATCGGCTATGTGAGATGATAGGTATTGCTGGTGCTGATAGTTATGAGAAAGCTATCAAAGTTGCTGATGCAGTGTTGGCTGATCTCTACAAGCCTGATTTTGAAAAGATGCAATTAGTGCAAAAATTGGCCTATGCCCCCCGTTATCAAACTTGGCAAAAACTGGGTATTCTACCCGGCGGCGCAAAATCTGAGGTCTTCAAAGGCGTAGTAAAAACCTCCACCAACCTATCCTCTGATCCAGTTGATATGCTGGTTGATTGTCTACGCTTAGGTATCTCTACAGGATTGTATGGGTTGTTGCTTACCAATTTACTAAATGATGTTTTGTTGGGCGAACCCAAAATCCGTATGGCACCAGTGGGATTGCGCGTTATCGATCCTGAGTACATAAACATCATGATTACCGGCCATCAACATGTCTTGTTTGCCCATCTACAAGAACAACTTGTCCAACCCGAAATAGTTAAACTCGCAAACGCCGCAGGCGCCAAAGGCTTCCGATTAGTCGGTTGCACCTGCGTAGGCCAAGACCTGCAGCTAAGAGGCGTCCACTACACCGGCTTATTTGAGGGTCATGCAGGCAACAATTATGCCAGCGAAGCAATTCTAGCTACTGGCGCTATCGATGTGGTACTCTCTGAATTTAACTGCACCCTGCCCGGCATCGAACCCATATGTGACACCTTGAACATAAAGCAAATCTGTATAGATAACGTTGCCAAAAAAGCTAACGCCGAAATGAAACAATTTAGCTTCGAAGAAAAAGCACGCATAAGCACCGAAATCATCAACGAAACCATCGAAGCATACAAAACCCGCCGACCAAAAACCACTCTAAATCTGCTAAAAGAACACGGCAACGACAACACCCTAACCGGTGTCAGCGAAGTAACCCTGAAAGAATTCCTAGGTGGTAACTGGTCTCCTCTGATTGATCTGATTGTCTCAGGCCAAATCAAAGGCGTTGCCGCAGTCGTAGGTTGCTCAAACCTCACTGCTGGAGGCTACGATGTCTTAACAGTTGAGCTCACCAAAGAATTAATCGCCAAAGACATCATTGTTCTAACCGCGGGTTGCTCCTCAGGCGGCATTGAAAACTGCGGCCTTATGACCCCCCAAGCTGCCGAATTAGCCGGCCCCAAACTAAAAGCCATCTGCCAAAAACTAGGCATCCCCCCAGTTCTAAACTTCGGCCCCTGCCTAGCCATTGGACGCCTAGAAACCGTTGCCGTCGAGTTAGCCAAAGCCCTAAACATCGACCTACCCCAACTACCCCTAGTACTATCCGCACCACAGTGGCTAGAAGAACAAGCCCTAGCTGATGGAGCATTTGGCCTAGCCCTTGGCCTACCGCTACACTTAGGTCTGCCGCCCTTTATCACCGGAAGCAAAGTCGCAGTCAAAGTCCTAACCGAGGACATGAAACAACTAACCGGCGGCCAAGTTATCATAAACGCTGACGCCAAAGAATCCGCAAACATACTAGAACAAATCATAATGGACAAACGCAAAGCCCTAAAAATCTGAAGGTGAGTCAAATCCAACGCATAATGATCGATCACACAAAATGCAACGGTTGCAAAAGCTGCTCCCTAGCATGCATGCAAGCCCACCGACAAGATAGCGGAAGCCTCTACGATCTAGACCTAACCGATGGCACAAACGAATCAAGAAACTCGATACAAACAGATGCCAACGGCGTCTACTTCCCCCTATTTTGCAGACACTGTGACGATCCCCAATGCGTATCAGCCTGCATGAGCGGAGCCATGACAAAAAACCCAGAGAACAAACTGGTCCAATATGACGGCAAACAATGCGCCGCCTGCTTTATGTGCGTAATGAACTGCCCCTTTGGCATCATAAAACCCGACAACCCAACTAAAACCTACGTAATAAAATGCGACTTTTGCGCAAAAGACAAAAACGGCCCCAACTGCGTACGCGCCTGCCCAAACAAGGCCATCTATATCGAGGAAGTAGTATAGCATGAAACAAGTAATCATTGGAAGCGGCGCAGCAGGCATAGCCGCCGCAAAAACCATCCGAAACATAAACAAAAACAACGACATCACAATCGTATCCTCAGATGAGAGCATCTATTCCCGTTGTATGTTGCACAAATACACTGGACACGAAAGAGACCAAACAAGCCTAAGCTTTGTACCAAACGACTTTTTCACCACTAACAATATCACCTGGTACCCTGGAGAATCTGTTCTAAGCATTGACACAAAAAACAACCACATACAACTACAAAACAAAACCCTGCCCTACGATAACCTGCTAATAGCCACCGGCTCTGAAGCAGTTATTCCCAATATAGGCCAATTAAAAACTGCAACAAACGTATATGGCTACCGACACCTAACAGACGCAAAAACAATCCGCGAAAAAGCTCCTAACGTAAAAAAAATTCTCATAGTCGGCGCCGGACTAGTTGGCCTAGATGTTGCCTACGCCCTCTTAAAACTAAAAAAACCCGTCATCATTGTTGAAATGGCACCCCAAATCCTGTCTCTAAACATAGACTCTACAGCCGCGGCGGTGTATCAAAAATTATTCGAACAAAACGGCTGTACCTTTAGATTAAACAGCAAAATAACCAACACCCAAAGCAACCAAAACGGCGAGATAACCCACATCACCCTAGAAACAGGCGAAAACATAGCCTGCGATATGGTTATTGTAGCCGCTGGTGTTCGACCCTCCACTAAACTCTTAGAAGGTAGCGGAATCGAATATGACCGCGCCATAAAAGTAGACCCCTACCTAAAAACATCCTGCGCAAACGTTTACGCCGCAGGCAGCGTAACAGGCCTTGGCGAAATCTGGCAATCTGCTGTAAAACAAGGCGAAACAGCCGCAAAAAACATGTGCAATATAAAAACACAATTCACAGACACCTTTACAGCTAAAAACACCCTAAACTTTTTCGATCTACCCACCCTCTCAGTAGGCAACATTAACCCCGAAAGTGACGATACTGTTCACATTCAAACCATTCCTAATAGTTACAAAAAAATTATCATACGAAATAACATTGTTACCGGCATTATCCTACAAGGCAACCTCAACTATAGCGGTATATGGCAATATTTAATCAAAAACAAAATCGATGTAAGCCAACTAAAAAAATCCTTATGGTCCATCTCATTTGCAGACTTTTATGGCATTGACCCAGACGGTCAATACAAATATAACTGCCCAGCTGCAAACCAAAAATAGTCCTAACCATAAAACAACACATGCTGATAACTGATAAGGTTGTTAGTTTGATTGTAGCGTTTTTGGTTAGCTACGTATCTTTTTTTGTTCATGTTTTTTTAATGTTGTTCTGAGTGTGTCTCCGATAAAAGCTCCTGCAGCAAATAAGAGAATTAAAAACACCCAAAAATAGCTTGGTCGAGAATCCAAAAGAACAGTTACAACGACGCCTATGGTAAAGACCGCAAACAAACCTGAGAGAACGCTTATTAGTATTCTATCTATACCCTATTTACGGTTCTATTTTCGCTTTGAGGAAATTTAAAGCCCGTTTTATATAGAATGCCGCGCAATACCAAAATAAATCCGATATAAAACACCAAGCATGCAAGGGTTCCAAATAAATCATTAGCCCAGCGTACGGCCTTGGGACAAAAGTAGTTTGAGTTGTTTTTTCTTGGTTGCCCTTGTGCGTATGCATACTTTGAGAGCAGATATATTTTTTGAAAGATTCGTACTAGAGCATATTATGGCATATTTATAACCATATGCCGCAATGTTTTGCGTATGAAACGCCTAACGGTCAAAAGCACCAAAGAAATGCTCGAAGTCCTAGAAGAAACCCGCGAAACACTCTTCAAAGACCACAAAACAGACTACCCCTACAGCCAATGGGAACAAAAACGTGCACAAATAAAACAACGCCTAAACAACCTGCCCCAATACGTACATCAAGCCGTAGAAACCATAAACAAAGAAGACCAAAAAATGGGCCGACCCCCCAAAATAGACCTAGAAAAGAAAGCCAACTTGTTCATAATGGTGCGTTTCTTAAACAAATCCAACCGCGTGGCTGAGCAATCCCTCCACTACTTCCAGCCGCTCTTTGGAGTAGATGGAGCTACAAATACATTGAGCGCCTCTACAGCGATCCTGAGGTCAAACTGGTGTTGCACAATGTCTTTGTTTTGCTTCTAAAAGATGTGGGTGCAGTCAGCGGCGAGTTCTCTGGAGATGGCACAGGCTATGCTGTTAGTGTGGAGAACCACTACTGTACTGGTCTTCAGAAGTATGGGAAAAAGTTTGTTCATTTTTTCTCTTTGATTGATTTGTCGTCTGGTATGTATGTTGGGTGTGGGATGTCTAAAGTATCGGAGCTGGAGGCTTTCAAAAAGGCTTTGGCTATGTTGAGGCATTTAGGTATTGCCATTAAATTTTTGCGGCTGGATAAATATTTCAGTACCCGCTATGTTATCAAGCTTTTTGAGCGTAGTACTGCGTTGTATTTGATTCCTAAAAAGAGTATTAGGCGGATTGGTGTTTGGGCTAGTATTTTGGCTAAATTGGCTTCTTTCGGTTGATTTTTTGCGCAGTATTTTTATCGCAATCTTTCTGAGAGTGGTTTTTCGGCAGATAAGGGGCGATTTGGCGGCATCATCAAACAAAGAAGAACTGACCGGCAACAAACAACGCTTTTCTCAAATGCTCTTCTCCACAACATCTACACCATCCGAACTCACCCAAAATAGTTTTGTCCCAATGCCCCAGCGTACAAAATAGAAAATAGGTACAACAAGCACTGCCATGATTATTAACAGAAACACAGTGCTCTTGTGTATATTCATATTTTCAACTCTAACGCCGTATATTCCATATTTTTATAAATTTTTCCATAAACCAATTGGAACCTGAATTGGGCCCTCTTAACCTTGAGTCGTTTTGTTACTCTGTTGTTGTACACCGATCTTGTTTTGTTATTCTGTTTTTTTGGTTTTTTTCAATTCTGTGTTGCTCGAAGCCAAGGTAATAGTTATATATATTTAACGTCATAATTATATTACGTTATGTATATGTGACATTGGTGACGAATATGAAAAAGAACAACTTAGCTTACCTCGGTCTTCTGGGTTTAACAGGACTACTTGGCCTGTATAACACCTGGCTCTTCTCCCTATTCAGCCTCTTCACCCTCTTTATTTTCATTAAAGCTGACGAGAGAATTGAAAAAAACGTAGGCTTAGCAAGCAGAAACGCATTCCTTTTCTATGCACTACTCTCAACAACTCTTTTAGCCTACATCCTTGTAACAAAAACCTATGATACTTTACCCCTGATTTTTGTATCCCTATCCCAAGGGGTAACTATTTTCAGTGTTTCCTACGCATACTACAACAAAAGAGGCGACTGACCACATATGAAAACTCGCATGAAAGAATACCGAGAAAAAAATGGCATAACCCAAGAACAACTTGCAAAAAAAGTAGGCGTGGCCAGACAAACCATTCTTTTCATGGAGAAAGGCAAATACAACCCTTCATTACGCTTAGCCTATCAAATATCTCGAGAATTAAATGCCAAAATCGATGACCTCTTTTCATTTGACGACGAAAAATAACCTGAAACCAAAACCACAAACAAAATAACCATTCATATAAAAAAAATAAAAGGGTTGACCTTTTGTATTTGTAGTCTAAAAATAGGTGAGAAAAAGTTGGTGATATCCAACTTTATAGTTTGTGTGTATGGCTAAAGTTGGAGTTGTGGGGCCCTTTTTTTATGTGTTAGGTGTATTGCAGTTATTGCTAGTGCGGTTACGATAGCGCCAAACAGCACCACCAAAGCTGCACCTAACCAGCCTAAACCAAACATAACCGAACCCTCAGAAACAAACTGCGTAACAGAGGGCAAAGGATCCTTAGCCGCTGGAAGCACAGGAACAGGACTAGCTACAGGAATGTTTGTGACACCAGAATTAGAGGGAGCCGCATTAGACGTTGTTTTACTAGATGTAGACGTACTCGAAGAAGACGCGGTGGTGGAGCTTGAGGAGCCGCTGTTTGTAGACTTGTTTTCATCAGAGGGTGGTGGTGTGGAGCTGGGTGTGTCATCGGTTTCTTCTTGAGGATTAGTAGAGTTCTCCTCTATGGCTTTAGTATTGGGGTGTTTGGTATGGTGACTGTCGTTGCATGGATCATTTGGTTTATTGTGGTTGGGTTGTTTGTGGTCTTGATCTTTGCAGCTGTCTTGTGGTCTGCAGTCGGGTTTGGGTGTGCATGGGGGTGGGGTTGGGGAGCAGTCGGGTTTGGGTGTGCATGGGGGTGGGGTTGGGGAGCAGTCGGGTTTGGGTGTGCATGGGGGCGGGGTTGGAGAACAATCAGGCTTTTTTTGCTCAGTGTTCTGATAGATTATAGTTACATGACTGCCTGCTTGAAGA
>NZ_WRFL01000026.1:0-30521 GCF_009778815.1 Candidatus Bathycorpusculum sp. | reverse complement strand
TGTCTCAAAAATTATCCAACGCTCATCTTTGGTCAAGTTAACACTGTACTTTTTATTCATAACTAAGCACGTGTTAACATATACAATCAACACTTATTTATAATGCGGTCAAAGCAATATGCACATGACATAAATTTTGATAGTTAGTTCACAAAAGGGGGCAACTGCTAGTTAATAGCAGTCAGAAAATCAGCCGTCTGGGACTTCTAAGCCATTGTCACTACTACATAGTTTCACAAACAACCAATTTTGGTGGTTTGTTTGGAGAAGTTTGGTTAGCTTAGAACAGAAACTACGTTTAGGTTAAGTACGACCTCTGAGATGTCGCAGGCGTATTCTGCTGTGCGTCGAACGCTCTCGATGAGTAATCTTAGGTTGACGACTTCTTCGATTTTGATGTTTTGGGCTTGGAGGACGGCTTCTTTTTCGAGTTGTTGCACTTGTTCTATTTTTTCAATTACGGCTTCTGCTTGGTTGAAATCATGCTTAAAGAGAGCAGCCATTGCATCTTCAAACATTGTGTTGGCTAGTTCGCTTAGTTGGGCGATTTTGCTTAGCAATTCTTCGTTAACGGTTTCTTTTAGGAGTAGAGTGTTTTCTGCGATTTTTGTGGCATGATCGGCGCTACGTTCAACGGATTTAGCGATGAGGCGGTAGCCTAGGCAGTCTATTTGGCTACTTAAGCCGATGTCTTTGACGACTCTTTGGTTGGTAACGGCTATTTTTAGTAGTCGTACTATGTAGAGTCCAAAGCGGTTGACTTCGCGGTCTGTTTCGATGACTGCTTTTGCGTTGGAATGATCGAGGTTCATAAGTGATTGTATGGCTTCTTTATGCATTGAGGATGCGATAATTGCCATGCGGCTCAAAGCGGTTCTTATTGTAAGTTCGGGGTAGTTTAGTAATACTTGGAGGGTTAGGTTGGTTGCGGTGTCTGTGACGATTTCTGTGCCGACGAGATAGTTTCGGGCGAAAGTTTTGAGGTGATTTCTTAGCTTTGAGGATAGAACTTTTTGGTTTTGTGCTCTGATATGGATGACGTTATAACCATTTATGTATGCAGAGATTGCAGTTCTCATGATAGCATCTGGGTTGTCGTTTTGGGCAACTTTGATGAAGGCTTCGTCAGGTTTTCCTCTTTGGTGGAAGCTTGAGGGGGAGATGGATAGTGAGCCGTCATCTTCTTCGCGGACAATCATGGAGCTACCGCGTTTGAGCTCGTTTTTAGTTGCCCAGTCTTTTGGCAGTGAGAGGATAAATGTTGAACCACCGGTAACCTGGAGTTTACGTTGCTCTTCGGTTAATTTTTCGATTTCTTTAGTTGTCACGCTTGATTCACGCTTGATTCTAAACTACCTTTCGGGGTTTCTGCACTATATTAATCATACCTATATAATCAACATATTTTATATTGATTAACTATATAACAAAACTAAAAATAGTACAAAAATATAGTACAAAAACACAACACATAAACTTGATTCACCGATAACCCGGCAACTACATCGTCCTTCGGCTAATTTTTTGATTACTTTGGTTGTTGTCATGCTCAATTCCAAATTATTTCCCAAGGCTTTTACACTTTTTTACACTATATTAAGCATATCTATATAGTCTATGTATTTTATAAACATTCACTATATAACAGAATTAATGATAGTACAAAAAACACAGTATAAAAACTGGATGTAAAACCATGAAAACCACATACATAATAGGAATTGCAGTAATTGCAATAATCATCGGCGCAGTAGCCGCATACGCTTATCTGTCCGCTCCAGAGTCCATATCAATCACCGCTTCAGGTGCAACTTTTCCCCAACCCTTCCTAGCAGAGACAATAGCAGAATACTCACTGATAAAATCCAATGTGCAAATTAACTACCAAGGCGGAGGTAGCGGCAAAGGGGTCACCGACTTAACAAATAAAATCGTTGACTTTGCATGCTCAGACGCCCCCCTATCTAGCTCACAAAGAGCCGCCGCCCCCAATGTCGTACACATCCCAGAAACCATCGGCGCAATCACAATAGCTTACAACATACCCAACATCGGAACCGGCCTAAAACTCACAGGCCCAATAATAGCAGATATCTTTTTAGGAAAAATAACCATGTGGGATGATCCTGTTATAACAGCAATCAATCCAGATTTAACTTTGCCCCATAAAGCAATAACAGTCATCAACCGATCAGACGGTTCAGGAACAACGAACTGGTTCACAAAATACCTCTCCTCCGTCAGCGACACCTGGAAGAGTCAAGTCGGAGCAAATTCCACCGTCCAATGGCCAGTCGGAATAGGCCAAAGCGGCAACTCGGGAGTAGCAGGAACAGTCACCTCAACAGAGTACTCAATCGGCTACATTGAACTAGCCTATACATTAGAACACAATATACCAGTTGCAGCAATCAAAAACCCCGCAGGTAGCTATATTATCCCAACGCTTGCCAGCACAACCGCAGCCGCCAAAGCCCTGCCATCACCGCTTCCCTCAGGAAGTGACAGCTGGGAAAACATATCCATCCTCAACACCAGCGGTACAGATGCATACCCCATAGCCACTCCAACCTACATGCTTGTCTACAAAGACCTCAGTGTGATCCCAGAAATGACCAAGGAGAAAGCAACCGCAATCGTACAATACATCTGGTATGTTGTTCACGATGGTCAACAACTAGGCAACAAACTACAGTATGCAACCCTGCCATCAAACCTAGTAGAAATCAACGAAACAACACTGAAGTCAATAACCTTCAACGGCGAAACTATACCAACACATTAAACGTGAAGCTATGACCATCCAAATCTTCCAAAACCTTTTTTTTCTTTGTATCTTTAGTTCAGGCAGATTAGCATGATCAAGCTGACAGGCGACAACATATTTAAGACCTTAATTGCCATAATCGCCGCATCAGCCATAATTATCATATTACTAAACACTTACGTTTTAGTCACTGGTTCAACAAACGTTCTTTCGACATCCGGAGTCGAGTTTATCACCGGAAAAAACTGGGATCCAGCCACATCATCATTTGGCGTTTTACCCTACATTCTTGGAACCCTGCTAACCTCAGCCATCGCCCTGCTGGTAGGTGTACCTCTGAGTTTGGGCATCGCAATCTTTATCGTAGAGATGGCCCCCAAACCCATACGCACAACTTTTTCCTACTTGGTAGAAATGTTAGCCGCTGTTCCCAGCGTAATCTATGGTCTTTGGGGCTTGTTTGTACTCCGCTTTTGGGTTCTAAACTACATAGAAATACCCCTAAACACCTACCTAGGCTGGATACCGCTATTTAGCGGAAACCCCACAGGCATCGATATTCTTACCGCTGGACTGATTCTTGCCATCATGATTATCCCAACCGTAGCATCGGTTTCAAGAGAAGTCATAAGCGCCGTACCAAACTCCATAAGAGAAGGCGCCTACGGCATCGGCGCCACAAAATGGGAAGTCATCCGCCACTGGGTCCTCAACTACGGACGCTCCGGCATATTTGGTGCAGTAATTTTGGGTCTAGGCAGAGCAATAGGCGAAACTATGGCAGTGACTATGGTCATAGGCAACGCTACTGGACCAAGAGCTATGCCCACCTCACTGTTTCAACAAGGTCAAACCCTACCTTCACTTATTGCCAACGGATTCTCCGACTCAACTACACCCCTCCAAAGCTCAGCCTACATCGGCGCAGGACTGGTTTTGCTCGCAATCAGTCTGCTCATAAACATAGTAGCACATGTTATGGTAACACGGGTTCTAAAAGTCAAAGGAGGCGCCGTTGAATAATGCCTCTATCTGAAAAGCTAAACCTACACAGTTATAGCCTGCGTAAATTCAAAAACAAATTCTTCTATGTCCTCTGCTTAATCTGTCTCATAATAGCTATTGTGCCCCTGCTAAGCATCCTCTTTGAAGTCATAGTACGAGGCGCCCCCGCTATAAACTGGCAGTTCTTAACTGGAAATGGCCTGCGCAACAACATTGGACCCGCCATACAAGGAACACTAATTCTAATTGGGTTAACAAGCGCCATAGGCATCCCAATTGGTATACTAACAGGAGTCTATCTTGCTGAATACGGAAATAACAAATATGCCACATGGATACGAACCATAAATGACATATTAACTGGATTTCCCTCCATAATTGTGGGAATAACCGCATATAGCCTAATTGTTGTCGGCTTAACCGGCACTTTCTCACCAATGGCGGGCGCAGTAGCATTAGCGTTTATAATGATCCCTATCGTTGCAAGAACAACCGAAGAATCACTTAAACTGGTACCAAATAGTGTTCGAGAGGCGTCTATGGCCTTGGGCATACATCGATGGAGAACAACCCTAAGCGTTATGTTACCCTCCGCAAAAGGCGGATTAATAACAGGCATTGTTCTTGCCATAGCACGCATAGCAGGCGAAACCGCACCCATCCTACTCACAATCCTTGGCAACTTTTACTTCTTCCAAGGACTAAACGCCCCAATAGATGCACTGCCTCTGCGCATCTACCTAAGTTCTCGCTCACATCTCCAAATAGAACAAACACAAGCATGGGGTGCAGCTTTAGTGCTGATTTTAATAGTTTTAACCCTTAACATATGCGTCAGATTAGCCAGCAGAGGCCGAAACAAAGGAACAAGGTGAAAAAATGGATAATAACAACATAAAGATGCAAAGTGTAGATTTGAACGCATGGTTTGGCACTAAACAGGCATTAAAAGACATAAACATCTCAATGAAAGCAAACACTATCACAGCCATCATTGGACCCTCCGGATGTGGAAAATCTACATTCATTCGCACCCTCAACAGGATGCATGAATTAGCACCCACCGCCAAACTGACCGGCCAAATACTCCTTGAGGGCCAAAACATCTATGACCCAAACGTAGATCCAGTGATGATTCGCCGACGAGTCGGCATGGTTTTCCAAAAACCCAACCCCTTCCCCACCATGTCAATCTACGATAATGTTGCAGCAGGCCTAAAATTAACAGGCGCCCACAAAAACAAAAACCTCGATGAAATAGTCAAACACAGCCTACAACAAGCAACGCTCTGGGAGGAGGTAAAAGATGATTTAAAAAAGCCAGGTACAAGCATCTCAGGCGGACAACAACAAAGACTATGCATTGCACGAGCCATAGCACTAAAACCCGAAGTAATCTTAATGGATTAACCCACCTCAGCCTTAGATCCAATTGCATCAGCCAAGATCGAGAAACTGGTTGTGGAGTTGAAGAAAAACTATACCGTAGCCATTGTCACCCACAACATGCAACAAGCATCACGTGTATCAGACTACACTGCATTTATGTATCTGGGCAGCCTCATAGAATTTGGAGCAACCAAAGATATTTTTGAGTCGCCAAAGAACCAGTTAACAGAGAGATATATAACAGGAGAATTCGGATAGGAAAGCCATGAGCAGAATAATCGATCAGGGACTAGAAGAACAATCAGTACTACTAATTCGCATGGGCGAATTAGCCCATGAAACCATAACAACAGCCATACGCAACTACTTTGAGAACAAAAACGTACAACCACATGTCAAGGAAATATCAGATGTCATTATCGCCATGGCAGGAAAAGTCGAAGACCAAACATTTGAATTAATCGCACGATTCCAACCTGTCGCCTCAGATCTGCGAACCATCAAATCCCACATGAAAATCAGCAACGATTTTTCCCGCTACAGCAGATACGCCCTAGACATATCCAACATAACCCACCAACTACACGGCTTAGCGCCGTGTGAAGCATGGATACAAAACGACCTCGCCGAGATGGGAAATAAAGTTCTCTTCATGGTTAAAACCAGCATAGACGCACTTCGTAAACACGATGTAAACCTTGCCAAAACCATCTCGCCAATAGAACGCGAAATCGACCAAATGTATGAGGACGTTATCAACAAAATAATCAGCCAAGAGAAAACCAACAACAAATGCGTCGCCTCAAGCATATTGCTTACCCGATACTTTGAACGCATAGCAGACCATGCAGTCTATGCATGTGAATCCATAGTCTACATTGTAACCGGTGAAAAAATCAGCTTAGAATAATATTTGGACTCAGGAGGGGAAGCTCAACAATAAACGTTGTACCACAACCCACCTGAGTTTCAAAACAAACATTTCCACCCAAGGCCTCGGCGAGTTTTTTCACCACCGCTAAACCAAACCCCTGTCCTCTTGATTTTGTTGTAAACAAAGGCTTAAAGATTTTTTCTTTCACCTCATCAGATATACCAGTACCGGTGTCAGAAACACTAACTATGAGAAAATTATCCCGTAGAAAAGCACGCACCGTTAACTCACCACCATTGGTTTCCATGGCTTGGATACCGTTGCAGATAAGATTACTAAGAATACGTTTGATAAACAAAGGATCGGTCCTTAGCACCAAATAGGGCATAACCGACAAGTAGCTAATATGGACATTTGGGGGCACATCAAGAGGTAAACTAACATCTCGAATTGTTTCATCAAGATTAGTATCGATTATACAAGGAATCAGTGGCTTAGCAAAGTCTTGAAGATCAGCCACAATTTTGTTAATGTAGATTGTCTGCTCTTCAATATCAGCAACACATTCCATAAGACTCTGGGTAAGTTTTGTCTCAGGCAACTCGTTTAGCACATCTTTGGCTAAGAACAATTCACCAATAATACTCTGCAAAGGGTTGCGAATATCATGACCAATCATACCAGCCGTTTCTCCAATCGCAACTAACCGTTCAGCATTGTTGAGTTTTTCAGTACGAATCCGAACCAGCTCCTCTAATCGTTTAGTGTTTTCCTCCATGGAAACCTGCATTTTTTTGCGCATCGTTATATCCCTAGCTAAAACAGAGATACCATTACCTGTGGGGTATACCTCAATTTCAAAAAAGACAGCATCGGCACCTTTGGGCAACTTGCTACTAAATGCTCGAGGATATTTGGTTCGCATCACATCACGATAAATACCGGCAAATCTGCGAGACACCCGATTTTTTCCAAAAACAAAAAAGAAATGTTTTCCCAAAACATCGGCACAGTTTACACTTGTAAATTTTTCAATCGCCTTGTTCCAATAGTTAAATTTTAAGCAAGAATCCAGGGCAAAGAAAGGATCAGCTATACTGTTAGCGAGTTTTTTGTACTGCTTCTCGCTTAGTTTAAGGGCCTGCTCGGTTTTTCTACGGGTAGTGATGTCTTTAGCTATTATAGCCACATAACCTTTTTCGGGGCAGTAAACATCAGCTGAAAACCACCGATTCAGGGGTCTACAGTAACCCTCAACTATGGCACCCTGACCAGTTTTAGCGACTCTACCGCAGAGGTTTAACCAATCACCAAAGAGATCGCCTATCCAAGGAAACAACTCGGAGACTTTTTGTCCAACAACGGGTTTATTACCTAATTTGGTTATGTTTCGAAAGGATTGGTTTAAGTCACAAAAAACATAATCAACAACACCATCACCGGATTTGTCAAAGAGTATTTGGCAGTAAGCAAAACCATCACTTAAATGAGTAAATAGGCTTTGATAGATGAGCCGATTATTGGATAGTTTAGCGACGGATCGGGTGTTGTTTTGTTTTTTTTGTGTAATTAAAGCAGTTTCTACCAAATAAAATTCCCTCTATAAATGTGTTGTTGATAATCAGCAACAACACAGCTTTGTTGCTGTGCTCTCAATTAAGTTATAATCACTATTGTTTTTTAGCCTTTCTATGTATTTTCCACAGAAGTTATTAAGAACCCCCACTACATTCAAAGAGGCGATGTTATGTCTATAGGTACGCAAGACTTCAAAGTGCCTGCAGGAAAAACCATACGTCTCAAAGATTATGATTCTAATTGGCTACCAAAATGGGCAAAGCAGGAAAAATATAAAAAAACACTAAAACAGCAAGCGATAGATCTGCTTGAAGAAAATCGGCAAAAACTTGTAAGCGAACAGGAACTACTCTGGGCAAGCGACAGCTATGCCATGCTGATTATTCTACAAGGTATGGATGCGGCAGGTAAAGACAGCACCATTCGCCATGTCATGTCAGGAGTTAACCCGCAGGGTTGTCGAGTTACCAGTTTTAAAACGCCCTCCACAGAAGAACTTAAACATGATTTTTTGTGGCGGCACATAAAAGCGCTTCCGGAACGAGGAAGCATCGGCATCTTTAACCGATCCTACTACGAAGACGTACTAATTGTCAAGGTTCGCCCCGAAGTCTTTGCCAAACAAAAACTACCACCAATACAAGATGAGACACTATTTTGGGAGCAACGCTACGAAGACATAACGCTTCTTGAACGCCACCTTGTTCGAGGAGGAACATTGGTTCTCAAGTTTTATCTCCATATCTCAAAAAAAGAACAGAAAAAACGTCTGCTAAAACGCCTCGAAGACCCAGATAAAGCCTGGAAGTTTTCCATAACCGATCTGGAGGAACGTTCCAAATGGTCAGAGTACGAAAAAGCCTACGAAGAAATGCTAAACAAAACCAGCACAAAATGGGCACCATGGTACGTTATACCAGCAGACAGAAAATGGGTAGCACACGCTTTGATCGCAGAAGTTATCGCCTCAGAAATCGAAAAACTAGACTTAACATATCCAGTACTGAACAAAACACAAAAAGAAGAGCTGACCAAAGCTAAAGCTGAACTCGAAAAAGACTAACCGCAGGTTTAGTGTTAAGATAGTTCCTTGCTAATTTAACATCCATGTTGTATTATTGATGGAAAATTGGGCAGACAGGTAACCTAAATGGAATTAGCATGCCGCTTTTAGTTGAGTTAACCGGTCACTATACGTTGCACACTTAGCATCTTCTCAAACGCACCATAGAATGCTGGTTGATTCTGAATTATGCTCCACTCCTCTAAGCTACAGTCACTATCTGAGTAGAATTGTAAAACAACGCGATTTTTGCCTTCCCTGACAAACTCGACCTTTTTAACCAGTCCACAGTGACTTCGGTCTAGTTTCTCGGCAAGTCTCAAAAACGTTGAAAGCACCACAATGATCTCTTTGCTTTTTTCATCCATCCCCTCGGCTTTTAGAACTTTTTTTGTGGGAACCTTTTTGCGATGAAACTTTGCAATGTTTGCCATCAACTGGATTTCAGTTTTGTCAAAACCCGCAAGACCTGCGTTACAGATGATGTAGTGAGAATGCATGTGGTGGTCATCAAAGGAAAGAAAGTCACCGATGTCATGGAGCGATGCAGCATGTCTTAGCAGGTCGCGTTCTTTTAAGCCTAGATTGTGGAGGGCTATTGTTTTGGCGCTGTCAAAAAGCTCCAATGATAAATCAGCGACAGTTTGGGCGTGTTTTTCATCAAAGTTGCATGATCGGCCCAGATGGAGGATACTTTGGTTTCGTATGGGTTCTTTTTGGAGTTCGCGAAAGCCCTCAAAATTGGAGAGGTAGTCTACAAGAAGACCGTCACGAAGTTCTCTGGTGCTTATGCAGATTTCTTCTAAACCAAGCTCTTCCATGACAGCTTCGATTATTGCAGCACCAGCAACAATGATGTCGGCACGTTCGGGGTTTATAGCAGGTAGTTTTCTTCGCGTCTCAAGGGGTAACAAACACAGAACAACCGCCAGTTTTTTGAGGTTCTTTCGGGTCAAACTCAGCGTTTGGGTGTTGGAATTGGTTTTCTTAAACAGTTTGTTTGCGACTTCGGCTAGGTTAGTTATTGTGCCCGAAGAACCCCAGCCTAGTCGGACGCCATATTCCAAGATTTGGGGTTTGATTATGTTGATTTTGCTACAAGCGTATTGTCTTATTTTTTTGTAGAGACCAAAGTTTATGGGTGCAGTCCAACCTTCACCTATGAATTGAGCGGTTAATCGGATTGCACCTAAGCGCAGACTGTTAATGTAGAAGCACTCATGCTGGTTTCCGATGATAATCTCGGTACTGCCGCCGCCTAAATCGACAAACAACTCTTTTTTAGAGCCTATATCTATGCCGCTTGAAACTCCCAACCAGATGAGACGCGCTTCTTCCTCCCCCGAAATAACCCTAACAGTTAAACCGGTTTTTGTTTTGAGGTTTTCGAGAAACTCTGCTTGGTTGGTGGCTTCACGGATCGCAGAGGTCCCCACCGATATGATTTCAGTAGCACCATAGGTTCGGGCTAGAGCAGCAAATTTTTCACAGACAAATATAGCACGTTCCATCGCATCGGGCTTTAGAGTTTGATCGCTAAATTCGCCCTCGCCTAGGCGAACAATTTCTTTTTCGCGGCTTATAGTGGTGTAGGAAAAGTTGGGGTGGATCCTTGCTACTAGAAGACGTATGGCGTTTGTGCCAATATCAATAAAACCCACTACGGTTTCTGCGGTTTTCACGGTTAATTCCATATCAGCACGATTTCCTTTTTAAAGATTTTTTCAAATAACCCCTTCTTTTCATTGAACCGCGAAAGCTCCAACAACAGATCCAGCTTAGATTGGCATTCCACAACTACCGCTTTTGCGCTGGTTTTAACACTGAGCAGTTTAACACAACTTTCATGACGGCAATCAAGACTATCAGCTAAACGTAAAAGCGCGGCCAACACGCAGATAACATACATTGATTGGGAATCCAAAGAGCCCAAGTTGTAGTGTTTGGGGTTAGGTAAACCGCCGCGGTGGTATCTTGCGATACTAGCTATAATACGCCGCTCTTTGGAGGGCAGGGGCAACTGGGTGTCGTTTAGGATGAGCTGCATTGAGGTCTTATGATGCTTCTTACGGTCATTGGATAAGCCCACATCATGGAGCACCGCGGCACATTCAAGCCAGCAACGTTCCCGCTTACCTAGTTTATGAATGCCCGCTAATTCATCAAACAAGGTTAAGGCAAGGTTTGTGACCTGATGGCAGTGTTTAGTATCGGGCCAAAGAGCCACAGAAAACTTTTCGCAAGCCGCAACCACAGCACCACAGTTGAGGTTCAATACGGCCTTTTTTGCTTTATCTGCTTTGACCACCGCATCTATGGGTATACCGCATAGAAGCATTTGTGCAAAACTCTCAGGCAACCCCTCTTTGCGCATATCAGAGGCAGCGGCTTCCACATCATAGGACAACCTGATTAGTTCAACTTTAAGGGGGTTAAAACTCAAAAGGGCATAAGCGGTTTTGGGGTTTTTATCACCTGGTCGTCCGACGCTACCCGGGTTCACAAAAACAGTTGAGTCCACTTCACGCTGGAACGGTATATGGGAATGGCCCACCACCACAATATCGACTTGGGCTATCTTGGCTATGTGTTGTAGTTTTTTTTGGGATGTGTTGTGGGGGTAGAGGTGTTCATCGATCGATTGGGGGCTTCCATGCACCACTAAGAGGTGCTTGTCGGCTACTTTTAATTGAAGTTTTTGGGGCAACAAATTCAAATAGTGCACAGAGGTTTTGGAGAGATGTTTTTTTGTGTATTTGAAAGTTGTTTTCTTTGGGCCCTTTGCATCACAGTGGTTCTTTAGCATTGCTACATCATAGTTGCCAGCGATGCTCAATATGCCCTTTTCAGAGAGTAACTCTACAACCTCGTTGGGGCAGGCACCAAGCCCAACAGAATCTCCGGCGTTAACAAAAATTTCGGCGCCCCGCATCTGGGCGTCTTGGATAACTTTTTGCAGTGCCTGCAGGTTAGCATGGATATCAGATATCACCGCGATTTTAACATCCGGATTGGTCAGGGCGTGATAGGTTTTTTTCTGGGAGGTTATAGAGGGGCTCAGGCGGGTTTGGTTGGTAAGCTGATCAAAAAAACCGTTTTTCATTGATTGCGTCCAACACTCTACAAACTGTTGGTAAGAGTTTTTTCTTTTGTTTAAGATATATGTGGCAAAGATTTCAAGGGATTTATCAGACTCTGTAGGGTTTTTTGTTGTTTTGACGGGTTTTTTGTAGAGTTTTCGGTTGAACTCTTGGAGGCAGTTAAGCCAAACGTCGCAGTCATGTATCTCGCCCAAAGTATCTTGAAAAGTCTTAATCTGCTGAATTTCTGATTTGAATCTGTTTTCATAGAAGGGCGCAAAACATTCTAGAGTGTAGCGAAGTTTTTTGGCGTATATGCGCATCTGGTGATGACAACGCGGTTTGTTGGCGAGATACACATAGCGTTTTAGGGAGAGAAGATCAGCTAATTTGCGGTTTATGTTGTAATGCGCTATTTGAAGTACCAGTTCAAAATCAAAGGGTTCATCAGTCTGCTGTTGAACAACTAAATTTTCACAGCTTCGCCTGATTTCAGTTAATGTTTGAGAGGCTATGAGTTCCTCTAATCCTTGGATAACAGGGGTCTGTATGTTTTTTCGATGGGTTTTGTGTTTTTTTAGTAGTGTATTTAAGTTAGTGCTATCTACGGCGCTATCAAGTGTTTTTAGGTAGTTCTCTACAAAGTTGATTTGTACATCGAGGTCTCGTGCTTTGGAAAGCAGGCGAGTGATTTTTTTTATTTTTTTGTTCCAGGGTTGGTATTGTTTTTTGGAGAAACAGAATTCAAAAAAGGGCAACATGACTCTTAGTCGCCTAGAGTCCACCCGTAGTTTGTGGACATATTCGATATTTTGGTTATCTATAACTCCTTTGATCAGGTCATCAAAGGTCTCTGTGAGGTTTAGCAGAGTTTGGGCGCCAAAGCGGCAATAACTTGAGTTAACTATATAGGTTTGGGATGTAGGCGGCGTATTCATGCCATATGCCTCGGTTTTGGATTAGCCAGAATTGGGAATTAAGGCTTGTTTCCTCTGGTTTGGGGGTGATTCTTTGATAGGTGCCATCGACGAGGAGTTTTCGGGCTTTGATGTTGTCTTTTAGATGGATTTTTAGCATGTAATCAAAGATTATACGGCGGATTTGGGGATCAGGAACGCTGAAGAGAACCTCGACGCGTTGGTTTAGGTTGCGGAACATCATATCGGAGCTACCAATTAGCAGATCGCTTTGGCCGCCGTTTTCAAAGTAGTAGATGCGAGCATGTTCTAAAAAGCGTCCGACAATAGAGATTACTGAGATGTTGTCACTTATCTGGGGTATACCTGGGCGTAGAACACACAGAGCTCTGACGTTTAGTTCTATCTTAATACCGGCCATAGATGCCCGATAGAGGGCGTTAATTATGTCCTTATCTTCCAAATTGTTGAGTTTAAAGGCTAAGTAGCCCTGGCCGGTTTTTTGGTGCACCGATATTTCGCGGTCGATGCGGGATAGAATTTCGTTTTTGAGGCTCTTAGGGGCGACTAGGAAGTATTTGAAGGTTTTTTCTTGTAATCCGTTAATAATGCTGTTGAAGAGCTCTTCGAGTTCTAATCCGACTTCAGGGTTAGCGGTCAAGTAGCCGGTATCGCCATAGATTTTAGCGGTTATTGCATTATAGTTGCCTGAACCAATATGGGAGTAGCGCATCAGCCCTGTTTTTTCATGGCGGGTTATGAGGCAGAGTTTAGCGTGGACTTTTAGGTTGGGGAAGTTATAGACGGTTGTGACTCCGGCTTGTCTGAGTTTTGAGACCAGTAAAATATTGTTTTCTTCGTCAAACTTGGCTTTTAACTCGACTATGGCGGTTACTTTTTTGCCGTTTTGTGCAGCTTCTATTAGGGCCCCTACGATGGGTGAGTGAGCATCTACACGGTACATAGTGATGCAGATGTTTTTGACCCAGGGGTCTTGGGCGGCTTCTTTGAGTAAATCTATGATTATTTCAAATCCGTCGTAGGGGTGATAGAGTACAATATCGCGTTTAGCAATTGTTGTAAAGAGGTTTTTCTCCGGAGTTAATAGGGGTAAAATGGAGGGGAGAAATGTTTTGTCTTTTAAGTCGGGGCGAGCGATTTTGTAGAGTCCCCAAAGGTCCACTAGTCCAAGTGGGACGTCGTTTGTGTAGGTTAGGTGGTTGGGGAGGTTAAAATAATTCATTAGGGCTGTTTTTAGGGTGTTAGGGGTGTGGGCGTCAAATTCGAGTCGGCTGGGAAAACCGGTTTTTCTTTTGGTGAGGCTTTTTTGTACTGAGCCTAAAAAATCAGAGGATTCATCCATTATGATATCTATTTCAGCATTGCGGGTTAGTCTAAAGGGGTAGGGGGTTAGGGTTTGTTCATTTGGGAAAATTAAATCAAGACAATTGGCAGTGAGATCTTCTATGAAGATAAAGTTGTGCTCCAAGTTGAGGAGTTCGCGGTAGGGGCTTTGGGGGATTTTTAGGAGGCGCCCAAACTTTTTGGATGGTAGGGCTATTATGGAGTGTAGAGAGTTGTTTGCTGACTCTATGCATAGATAAATTTGCAGGTTTTCAATTAGAGGTGCCGCAGAGACGTCTTTGAACATTTTTATTTTTGGCAGGAGGTTGGTTTTAAAGTATTCTCGCAGGCTTTCTTGGGTTTTGTTGGGTAGATCAACATATTTTTGGATGGTTATGTTCTCTTTGGCTAAGGCGGGCAACAATTCGTTTTTCCAGCAGGCGGCATGTTGCTCAATTAGGAGAAGGATTTCTTTGCGGGTTGCTAAAATCTGCTCGTTGGCGCTCATTCCGTCTACGGAGCGGTCTTGGGAATTTTTGGCGATTTTTTTAAGTAAGCGGGCAATTCGGGTCATGAAAAACTCATCGAGGTTGCTTCCACAGATTGCTAGGAATTTGACGCGTTCAAGAAGTGGATGCCATTGGTCACGTGCTTCTTCGAGGATACGGGCATTAAAACCTATCCAACTGAGTTCCATGTTGATGTAGTAACTCGGATCATCTACTAGTTTTTTTTCTTGAATTCTATTAATACTTGTTTGGGAGTAGCTTGTGGTATTTAACGCGAGTGATCCGTCCCCTGTGTTTATGTTCTGATCAGGGTTATAAATAATAGTGGAAAAAGCAGTACAACAGCGACCCAAAGATCTAAGTAAACGATGTTTTGAGGGGTTTATAAAAAAGCCCTCAGCGTTTATGTTTCTCTAACAAACTATCAATGCCAATACTTTTCACTTTTTTTACAGAAAAGTTTTCGAATTCAAACAATTGCACCTTTTTATTCATTTAAGCACACCTAAAAGAATAACATATATAGAAACAGTTAAGGGCTTTGAAAATAAAAAACATAGCAGCACATAAAATACATAGGAAGAGTTAAATCAAGGCCGTTTCGTAATTAAATGACATGAACTCTCTCACCCTAAAAGAAAACGGGTTTAGCGGCTTCCTTCCCCTAAAAGAACTCCAACTAAGCAACCTCCCAAAAAACACAAACAGCATCATAGCCATAGCAGACACCGCCACAACAACAGACAAAACAAAACCAGACATCCTCTACATTGATAAAACCAAAAAACTCACAAAACGAATCTTTGGCGGTTACTTAGCAGGATATGGCGACAAAACAACCCGAAAAATACACACCACCCTCTTCAACGAAGGCTACATCGAAAAAACCGCCATAAGCTGGATGCTAACCGACAACCACAAAACCGCACAAAAAGCACTACTTGAAAACTTTAAAAAAGAACACGGAACCCTTCCCCCATGGAACACCGACAAAAAAACAACCAATGAACACAAAAAAGACACAAACCCCCAAATAAAAACAAAAACCCAAAAAACAAAACCCAACAAAACAAAAATCAAAAAAACACCACACACACTCAAATCCATAAAAAAAGCCACATAAAACTCAACTATAACCCAAATTTCAAACTAAATACCCGACTTTTCCCCTAATACTCAAAACTTTGCTAACAAGATTTAGTAGAATTTGGACACATCATTCATCTTGTGTAAAAACCAATGGCCAACTCAACAAACACTCAGCAACTTGGAAAACAGCATTATTTCTCCTTCAGCAACACATGACAGCTACAGACAAAAGAGAAACTAAACGCGTCCAAATTACCGAAATATAATGCAGTCAAAGTAGAGTCATATTTACATAAATATCTGTTAAGTACACTAACCACACAGGGTCAAAAACTACAAATCCATTGACACCCCTAACAACCGTCTAATCAGCTCAGAAAGCGCAACAACAAAACGTCAACCAATAACAATTCAGCCGCACTTAACAGTTGCAGTAGTCACTAAACTTGATAAAAATAAAAGGAGTAGGTGGTTTACCACACGATATTTTTGAGGATGAGAATCAAGTCTTCGATATCGATCCGGCCATCACCGTTAACATCAGCGCGTTTAGCAGTAGCCCAGTTAGCATCGCCTTCTTTTGCCATGAAGAACATTTGTGCAACAGTAAGATCGAGCTGATCCACAACACCATCGCGGTTAACATCATATACAGAGAAGTACTGACCAATCGTGGTTTGTACCAGATTGTTTACTATCAAAGAATCAATATAGACAGCCTTATCTGCATTATCATAACCGCTTAAGACAGCATCAACCAATCGAATCTCAGCAGTTCCAAGTAAATTGCTGTTTGATGCAAACACCATCTCAAATATATCTAAAGCACCAGTGCTACTTATGCCGCCATTAAGATTGACTAAAACAACGCGGCCCATCCAGACGTCATTGCCAAGAGAGGTCCATTCAACACCACCAAGAACCTCAAAACCATTAAGACCAGTGAAAGATTTACCGTTAAAGTATGCACCATCGACTTCAAATTTCAGGGTCACTGTAGCAAGTTTATCTACACCACTAACAGAAACAATATAGTCAGCATCATTACCAACTACAATATCTGCAACACCGCTTAGAGTAACAACTGCTGGTGCTGATTTTATAACGGTGTAGGTATCAAAAGATTCCATGGTGTCTGTGCGGTAGGTGTTAAAGGTTACACTATTAGCTGTAACATCGATCACAGTAAACTGTGGGACTTTGTATTGGATACCGATATTTGTGTACCAAGGTTTACCAGTTAAAGTGCCGCTAAAGGGTGTTGCTGCTTCATAGTACAGACCCTCAATACTTGTTACCCAAGCGGGGCTGGCGGGTGCACTTGTACGAAAGTCATAGTATTTCAAGCCGCTACCGGTGCTCATTGTGATGTAGAGGGTTCCTTGGGGGTTTGTGACGCTATTTGCTGAGTAGTCAACATCTTCTACTTTTGCGTGGTCTTGGATAAACCAGCTACGTGAGTATATGTGGTCATGCCCTGCTAGTACAAAGTCTACGTTGTATTTGTCCATTAGAGCCTCAATTTCAGGGGTCCAAACTAGTACATCGGAATCGGTTTGGTGGGAGGCTGGTGATGCGGTAGATTTGTGGTGTTGGACAAAAATCCAGCTAACATCGGGGTTGGCTTCGGTTGCTGCTTTTAGAGTAGCATCAAAAGCGGAAATATAGTTATTGATAGTTGATGCTGAAGGTGAGGGCGAGGTGTTTAGGACTACAAATAATGCGTTGTTGTAGGTGTACCAGTAATTACCAAAAGCGCTACCAGGGGTTTCGTTTGGTACGTTGAAGTGCCAGCCAAAGTTGCCAGCTGTGCCTTCATGGTTGCCTACTACGGGTGCAACTGGTAAACTGCTCAGGCAGTTAGGTTCAAAGTAGTAGGTGTATTGAATTTCGCTGTTGCTTGTGTCTATTTGGTCACCAGTGCCGGCCATGAAACTTACGTCAGGGAAGTATTGGCTTATGAGGTCTAAGGTGTTTGCCCAGCCTGCGCGTGTGGTTGTTGTGCGATCAGCGGAGTGGATGCTGTCTGAGTCTTGGTTACCGGTGGTGAGTTGTGGATCACCCACAGCGATGAACTGGAAGTCGTCGGTTCCACCCGTTTTAAAGGTGTAAATTTTGCTATATGTTGTGGCGTCGTTGGATACACGATAAACATATTGAGTGTTAGGTTCAAGGCCTGTGACACCGGCTTTGTGGTAGCTTTTACCAGCAGAAGCATCTCCAACAGTACCATAGACAGTTATGGCTTTGTCTTCAGGAAAATTACCGTTGATCATGTCAACTTTTTTGGCTATCTGTACAGTAGATGCGGCATTATCTGTTTGATCGCTGTACCAGTTAAAATTGATATCACGTGCAGTTGAGCCGGGTTGCAGAGTAATTGTTTCTGCTACAAAACCAGGTTCAGCTGCAACGACCATATTGACTGACAATATGCTAAAAACAATGCACAAAGTCAATGCAATAGATACAAATTTTTTATAGTTTGCATAGTTAGTCATTTTTAGCTTACCCATTACATTTTAAGAAAGCAAACGCTTTCTAAGGAGCAGAACCAAAATCCAAGATATAAAAAACACGCCAATAAACCAAATAGCAATATAATCTCCATAGTAACCTATCAAAAATATATAGATAATAAGTAAAATAAACAAAACAACACCCACACACATACAACCAATATAATCAACCAAAAACAGATATGTACTCAACAACTATATATCAAGTTTTAATTACAAAAAGCAAGAGACGGTTATTTAAGAACTCACTCAGCCACACAGAGAGAAATTCAAACAACAAAACAAAATCACCCCCTCCTGTAAAGGCACAACCAACTCATGAAAACAAAAACCAACTCCCTTAAAACTAAGCAACGCACATAACCAACAACAACAGAACGCCACCGCCAACACCACAACACCACCACACAAGACAAAAAAAACAGCCACCAACCAAAATAACCAAAAAGATTATGGGTTAGCTTATTTGAGGACGCTCCGCTTTTTCATAATAACAAAAACACCAGCACCAAAAGCCACAACAAACAAACACACAAGAACAACCCAAAAACCAACTGGCAACCAAGAACCCTCAGAAGCACCTCTCAACAAATTCTGGGCACCACCTAACGAAGCATCAGCAACATCACCTACCGACGAAACCTTATCATCAACCAACAAAGCACCACCACTACCACCATCACTAACATCACCTACCGACGAAACCTTATCATCAACCAACAAAGCACCACCACTACCACCATCACCACCGCCTACCGACGAAACTTCAAGGACCTTTCCAGAAGATACTTTGATTTCAACAGGGGCAAGAAACTCGTTACGTGTCGCACCACCATCATCAACAATTTGTACCAATTTGATCTCGGTCAGGGTTATTTGTTGAGGATCATCAGTTAAACAATTAAAAACAAGATAGCCCACATCCAGTTTGCCATCTTTTGGTACATACAAATTATCTGCATTATAAAAGCCCAAACAGGCATAGCCATTTTTTACCACCACAGGCGTAGTTAAAGCAGAATAAACCGTTGCTGATTTTTCGTAAGAAACAAATTCGAGACCAGCAGAATATTCAAAAACAAACTGGGCCCCCGCAATAACATAAGACAAATCAACAACTAAAGGCACACGTACTTGACAATCATTAAGAACAGCCCCAAACGAAACAGGAACAACAACCAGTGACAAAAAAACAGCCAACACCAAAACAATAGACACTACTTGACCGACATTTTTTTTATAGTTTTTCATATTCTATCTCCTTTGCAAGAATAACCTACATTTTTGATATTTGAGCGGGCGAACTTTTGGCAAAGTACAACCACTCAAAATGTTCTCACTAAAAAGCAAACTATAAATATTAAGCCAATAGAATCAATATCAATACTTCTACTATATATACTACATAAAAAACAGATAAACTAAATAAATTAAAAATAAACCATTCAGACCACTATCAGGCAGATACACAGTTAAAAACAAGAAATAGCGATGGACCACTCCGGTTTGTCGCCCAGACTCCGCCTGAATACCTCAAACCCTACACTCTTACCCGCACCCCTTTGAGCGCATAACGTCCAAACTTAGGTTGCTCTCTCCCGAGCCTAGCCGGGTTCGCCTGCTAAACAACGAAACAGTTCCCCTACGGAAACCGCCCGTTGACCGCCAGCCCCAAAGGACGGATAGTCACTGGTTCGGAAATGAAGATCCAAGCGGCCTTTGACGCCTCAGCCGTAGATGTCGGCCCGTCATGTAGGGGATTTACGGTACAATGGACCCCTAACCCACCGCCTAAGATCCATCGCCGCAGATAGGAAGACATATCCAACTATAAAACTTATCCAAAAAAGAAGAGAAAAAATTAGAATTTCGTCGCAGATTTCAATTCCACAGCAACTCTTTGAAGCTCTACAAGAGCAACAGAAAAGTTTTGGGTGTTAGCCTTGATGATATTTATGAAGGCACTCCCCACAATCGCAGCATCCGCACCCGCCGCAATAACTTGGCGGACATGCTCAGGTTTAGATATACCAAACCCCACTGCCAACGGAACCTTATTTGCGGTATAGGGTTGCACATGTTTAATGAGCTGAACGGTGGAATCAGTTACGGCACTTTGGGCACCTGTAACGCCAAACCGCGATACCAAGTAGAGAAAACCCGAAGAAGCAACAACAATTTTTTTGAGACGCTCATCCGATGTGGCTGGTGCCGCAAGAAAAATTGTATCTAAGTCATGGGTTTTTGCAACGGTTTGGTAGTCAGTAGCTTCTTCAACAGGCAAGTCAGGCACGATAAAGCCATCTATACCGGCTGTTTTAGCTTGACTAAGAAAACTATCAACCCCTAAATGAAACACGGGGTTGTAGTAGGTCATCACAACTATGGGTGTGTTGGTGTGTTCTGATTTGATTTGCCGTGCTATATCTATCACTTTTAGGGGAGTGGTACCGGCGTTGAGTGCTCGAAGACTTGCTTCTTGGATGGTGGGTCCATCAGCGATGGGATCAGAGAAGGGTAAACCCAGTTCAAGTATGTCTACACCGCCCCGGATCAATGCATCTGCAATTTTGGGGGTCTGTTCGGGTGTTGGGTCGCCTGCGGTGATGTAGCCGATGAGTAGGCCTTCATGGTTTTCTTTTGCCTTTTGGAACTTTTCTTTTATGGCGGTCATATTGGTACACCTGTGTATTTTGCGATTGTTTCTACGTCTTTGTCTCCTCGTCCGGAGAGGGTGACAATAATTGTTTGATCTTTGCTCATTTGGGGAGCTAGTTTCATAGCATAGGCCACCGCATGGGAAGACTCCAATGCTGGGAGAATGCCTTCGGTTTTGCTGAGCATCAAAAATGCGTCAACGGCTTCTTTGTCATTGACGGCAACATATTCGGCTCGTTTAATGGTTTTAAGAAATGAATGCTCAGGTCCAACGCCGGGGTAGTCAAGTCCAGCTGAGATGCTTGTGGTGTTTTCGATTTGGCCGTTTTTGTCTTGGATGATGTAGGTGTACATGCCATGGAAGATGCCTTCTTGGCCGGCGGATAGTGTTGCGGCATGTTTACCTGATGCAATGCCTTCGCCTGCGGCTTCGACACCGTAGAGTTTTACGTCGGGGTCATCTTCGAAGGGGTAGAATGTGCCCATTGCATTAGAACCTCCGCCTACACATGCAACCAGTGCGTCGGGTAATTTGCCTGTGGTGGTTGTGAATTGTTGTTTGATTTCTTTGCCAATCACGCTTTGGAAGTCTCGTACCATCATGGGGTAGGGGTGGGGTCCCATGGTGGAGCCTATGAGGTAGTATGTGGATTTGAGGTTGGTTACCCAGTCGCGAAATGCTTCATTTATGGCGTCTTTGAGGGTTTTGGAGCCTGATTCGACTGGGTGAACTTCGGCGTCGAGGAGTTTCATGCGAAATACGTTTAGCCTTTGGCGTTCACAATCATCTGTGCCCATGTACACAATGGCTTTGAGTCCCAGTGCGGCACATGCGATGGCGGTGGCAACGCCGTGCTGTCCTGCGCCGGTTTCTGCGATGACGCGTGTTTTGCCCATTTGTTTTGCTAGGAGGGCTTGTCCTAGGGTATTGTTGATTTTGTGGGCGCCGCCATGGGCGAGGTCTTCGCGTTTAAGATAGATTTTTGCTCCGCCCATTTTGCGGGTAAGGTTTTCTGCATAGTAGAGTGCTGTGGGTCGGCCGGCAAATGTTGTTAGGTAGTAGTCGAGTTGGCTCTGAAATGTGGGATCGGTTTTGGCCTTGTTGTAGGCTTTTTCAAGTTCTACTATGGCTTCCATTAGGACTTCGGGAACGAATTGTCCACCGTATTTACCGTATTTTCCGTCCACGGGGTAGTTGCTTAATTTCATGCTTTAACAAACTCCTTAACTTTGGATTTGACATCGTTGGTTAACATGATGCTTGAGCCTATCAGGAAAGCATCTGCACCGTAGCTGCGCAGAAACTGCAGATCAGCAACGGTTTGGATTCCGCTTTCACTTATGATTGGCTTTTGGGGTTTTTTATGTTTTTCAAGAATTTGCTGGGTGACCTCTAGGTTGATTTTTAGGGTTGCGAGGTCACGGTTATTTATGCCGATGAGATCGGCTTGGGTTTGGGTTGCACGGAGAAACTCAGCTTCGCTATGTGTCTCTAGCAGAACCTCAAGATCCTTAGCATGGGCATATTCTATAAGTTCGTGAATAGTTATTTGGCCGTATCCTCGCTCAAGAAGGGCTTGAATTAACAAAATGGCGTCAGCGCCTAGGTTTGCGGCGGCGTCAATTTGGAGGGGGCTTAAAATGATGTCTTTCATGAGCAGGGGTAACTTTGTGGCTTGGCGGGTTTGGGTGAGATTAGTTAGGGTGCCGTGGAAGTGTTTGGGTTCAGTTAGAATGGATATACCCACTGCGCCGCCTTGTTGCATGTCTTGTGCGAGTTGGGTTGCATCGATGTTGGTTCGTATGATTCCTGCGGAGGGGGAAGCGGGTTTGATTTCGGTTATAATGGGGTTGGTTTTGCAGGTTTGGATTGCGTTTTTTAGGCTGATTTTTTGGTGGTTTTGGTTGTTGGGTAAATTTTGATAGCTGTAAGAGTAGTATCCGCTTTTTATGGTGGTTTTTGCGTCTTTTGCGAGGGTGTCAAAAAAGTCGGTCATTGTTGGTTTGTCTCCAGGGTTTCGAGGGGTTCTAAATTGCCGCCGGATGTTTTTATCAGTTCTCTGAGTTTTTTGTAGGCGGCACCGCTCTCTATGGAGGTGTTGGCTAATTCAAGGGCTTCTTGGAAGCTGTTGGCTTTGCCTCCGATTAAAATGCCGGCGGCACTGTTAACCAAAACAACATCGCGTTTGGCATCTGTTGTTTTGTTGTTTAGAATGTTAAAGAGAATTTCTGCGTTTTCCTTAACTGAGGGACAATACAGTTCAGTTATATCTGCTTTTTTGACTCCAAAGTCAGAGGGAGAAAATATAGTTTGGGTTGTTTGTTTGTTTTTTAGGTGAACGATGAGAGTTTTGCCTATGGTGGAGATTTCGTCAAGGCCGTCTATTCCATGTACGACCATTGCTTCATCACAGCCCAGTTTTTGCAGGGCATGGGTTATGGGAGTTACTAGTTTTTGGTCATAGACACCTAGTAGTTGTGCGCTGGCGCTGGCGGGGTTTGTTAGGGGGCCTAGAAGGTTGAAGACTGTGCGGACGCCGATTTCGCGGCGGGTTTCCATGGCGTATTTCATGGCGGGGTGAAAGGCGGGTGCGAACATGAAGCCCACTCCTATTTGTTCGATGAGGGTTTGAACGGTTTGGGGTTCGGTTGTGAGGTTTAGGCCTAGTTTTTCAAGTACATCGGCGCTACCGCTTTTGCTTGTGACTGAACGGTTGCCATGTTTTGCTACTGCAACCCCTGCACCTGCGATAACAAATGCGGCGGTGGTGCTGACGTTGAAGGTTTTGAGTGTGTCGCCACCGGTGCCGCAGGTATCGACTAATCGACCCTGTACTTTGGGGTGGATTTGGTGGCAGTGATTGCGCATAACGGATGCAAATGCGATGAGTTCTTCAACTGATTCGCCTTTTATGCGCAGGCCAGTTAGAAATGCGGCTGTTTGGGCGTTGGTGGCTTTGCCGGACATAACCTCGGTCATAACGGTGCAGGATTCTTCGTAGGTGAGATTGGTGCCGTCGATGAGTTTTTGGATGCCTTCTCGGATCATGGGTTAGTAGTCTCCAAAAAATTTTGGATGATTTGTTTCCCATCTTTTGAGAGGATGCTCTCAGGGTGGAATTGGACGCCATAGATGGGGTATTGTTTGTGGCGTATGCCCATGATTTCTCCGTCGTCAAGGGCTTCGGCAGTGATTTGCAAACACTCAGGGAGGGAGCATCGTTCGCCTGCTAGTGAGTGGTAGCGGGTAGCGCTGAAGGGGTTTTGGATGTTTCTGAAGAGGTTTTTTTCGTTGTGGTGTATGGGGCAGGTTTTGCCGTGCATTAGTTTTTTGGCGGGAACCACTTTGCCGCCATAGACAGAGATGATACCTTGATGGCCTAGACATACACCTAAGGTAGGGATGGTGGGGCTGAGGTTTAGCAGAATAGCTTTGCATACGCCAAAGAATTTTTCGTCTTGGGGGTTGCCGGGTCCGGGTGAGAGGACGACGCGATCGGGTTTGAGGTCAGCAACCTGTTTGAGGGTGATTTGGTCGTTTCGATAAACCACTACTTCTGCGCCCAGCTCGCCTATGTATTGGACAAGGTTGTAGACAAAACTGTCATAGTTATCAATTATTAAGACCTTCATTTTGTTCGCTCTCCAGTAGCAGTGGCGGCATGTTCGAGGGCTTTTATGAGGGCTTTGGCTTTGTGGTCAGTTTCAAACCACTCTTTTTCAGGATCAGAATCGGCGACTATGCCGGCGCCGGATTGAATATAGGCGGTGTTACCCTCTGCAAAGAGGGTTCGAATGGTTATGGCAAAATCGGCGTTGCCGTTACAGCTAAAGTAGCCTACTGCGCCGGCGTAGGGTCCGCGATGTGAGGGTTCGAGTTCTTCAATGATTTCCATGGCTCTGACTTTGGGTGCGCCTGAAACTGTGCCGGCGGGGAATACGGCTTTTAGGGCCTCAAAGCTGTCCAGGTTATCTTTTAATTCGCCTGTTACTTGGGAGACGATATGTTGGACATGGCTGAATTGGTGGATTTGCATAAATTCGGGCACCTCTACGGTGCCGTATTTGCTGATTTTTCCGATGTCGTTTCGTGCTAGATCGACTAGCATTATGTGTTCAGCATGTTCTTTGGGGTCGGAGAGGAGTTCTTGGCCTAGGCGTTTGTTCTCTTCAGGGTTTGGGGTGTAGGGGGTAGTTCCGGCGATGGGAAAGGTTATGACTTTGCGATTATCGATGCGGACCAGCATCTCAGGGCTGGCGCCGATGATTTGGCGGTTACCTGTTTTGTAGTAGAACATATAGGGGGAGGGGTTGATTTGGCGCAGGCTTCTATAGAAGCCCAGCAGACTACCGCTGTATTGGAATTTGAAGCGTTTGGAGAGAACTACTTGGAAGATGTCGCCGTTGGTAATGTATTGTTTGGCTTTTTTGACGGCTTGCTCAAAATTTGCTTTGGAGGTTTCAGCTATGGGTTCAGTATAGCTGAAGGTTTCCTCTTCTTCTTTTTGGGTTGGTTGTTTTAGTAGGGTTTCGATTTCGTTTAGGCGGGTTTGGTTTCGGTAGTAATAGTAGGCTTGGTTTATGGTGTGGTCAAATACGATGCCGTCTTCGAAAATGCCTAGTTCTATGTCAGGGAAATTTAGGGTGTCAGGTTTTGTGCTGGGCAGGTTTTCGATGTAGCGTATGGCATCGTAGCTGATGTAGCCTAATGCTCCGCCGACGAATCGGAAATTTACCATGTCGTTTTGGTAGGGTAGGAGGTGTTGATAGATAAGGTTGAGGGGGTCTGGGGTTTGGTGTGTGGTGACTTTTTGGGTTTGGGTGTTGGTGATGGTTACGGTTTTGTTTTTGGCGGTTATGGTTGTTTTTGGGTCAAATCCTAGGAAGCTAAATTGGGCGAGTTTTTGTGGACCTTGGATGGATTCGAGGATGTAGGCGGTCGGGTATTTTTGGTGGAGTTTTGCGTAGATTTCTATAGGCTGGTTTGTGTAGTTGAATTTAACATAGTTGAGTGGTTTGATGGTTGTGGTGTCGGTTTTTTGTGTGCCAAAGGCGATTCCCCATTTTTATCATTCTCCAACAGTTCACAACCATACAATAATGCAATATTTAAGGCTTATCTGTACATAAATGTACAAGAAGTCAGGGAAACAACAACAACCCAACAAATAAAAACCAAACACACAATACACATATCACCAACAACAACCCGCATAATACCAAACAACAAACAATACAGCACCTAAATGCCTGCTGTGCAACAAAGAGCGTTGCACAAAAATATTTAAGGCAACAAGCAGATAATTGAGACATGCTATCAATGCAACAGATAACCGCAAACGTGGGAGATGCATGATGCACAAACTCTCCAAGTGCGCCCTCGTATCTGTTGCAGTCATTCTCACACTCACAATCGGCAGTTTATACTCAGCAACTGCAACCGGATCACCAAACATAAATTTGAACATGTCAAATGAGGAAAGACCTCAGCAGACAGCATTAAACAATTTCAAAGATACAACAACATCAACAACAATACAGACCGTTTCAGATGAGCAAAACGTGATTACTTTGGAGTCAATGCCATGCTTTGGCCCGGAGATGATTGCAAATGTAGACAAAACGGCTATAGAAATTAACCAAACCGTAACCATAACTGGAAAAATTCATCCCATCGAAAAAAACGCTTCTGTTAGAATTTGTGCAATTAGACCAAATTACAGTTGGATCGAAGATTATGTGCCTACCGATCCCCAAACAGGCGAATTCAACTACACCATGGCATTGGATATGGTGGGATTTTGGAATCTATGCGTCAGCAACATTCACATAAGCGACAGAATGTTTGTTGAAGTAAGCGATCCCGCGGGAAATGAAACAATACCTGACAATGTCATAAATCCTTGGAACGCCAACTTTTTAATGCTAGCAACCGCGGTAGGCTTAGTGCTTATTGGAATCATATTTGCCATAACAGGAATAAAAAAGAAGACACGCAGAATCAGCTCCCTGAGAATTTGCGTTCTAATTTTTCTAGTATTTCTAATATATACAGGCACCTTTATTGATCACCAATCAGTCCCACGCCCCGTCAGACAAGTTGTTGTACATGAATTACTAATAGGCACCAACGTTTTTGGTGTCGCCATGCCAGAAGGACTACCCATGCCCTTTCTTGCATGCTATTTCCCATGCGGACGAACAGTAACCTGCGCACTCTGGGAGATGCAGACCTATATTTACCCCTTCCTAGAAGGCAGTCATGGCTGGGGAGTATATTATAACACCTCAGGCGCAGTACGTTTAGCCATAGTTGTAGGCGTATTAATTTTAGCATCTCTGCTCCTTGGCCGAATGTGGTGCGGCTGGGTATGTCCATTTGGATTATATTTGGATGCAGTGTCATATTTTAGAAAACGCCTAAAAATCAGACATATTAAACTCTCAAACCGCGTAAACAGCTCACTGCATCAACTCAGCTATGTCATATTAGCGGTAACGCTGATCCTAGGAGTACTTTTTGCAGCATACACCATCTCAGGCACACAACTTATTCCAGGAACCGAAGAAGGCGGATTTGTCTACAGCTACTTTGCAGCACCATTCTGCGCCGTATGCCCCATGAAACCATTATGTATACTTATAGAAAACCAAGCAGGCCTACTCCAAACCAACTGGGTATTTAACGCAACAGGCGACTTCTACCACCTAGGCAGGTATCTCACATCAATAAACCTAATTATGCTACTAATGGTTACAGTAATAGCCTTATTTGTCAAACGTGCATGGTGCAGAATCTGTCCCCTAGGTGGCTTAGCAGGATTTTTCAGCAAAACCCCACCCTTCAAATGGATCACACTGGTACGGATAGATAAAACCAAAGAAAAATGCACCAAATGCGGCATCTGCAAACGCTCCTGCCCCATGCAAGTCAAAGAAGTCTACGAAAAAGACCAAGGAGATATCATGACCCCCCGATGCATCGGATGTCTGCACTGCATAGAAATGTGCCCCTACAAAGACGCCCTGCAATTCAAATTCGCCGGCAAAACAATATGCCGCTCCCAAGACTGGCTATCAGACAAACCCAAAACAGAAAAAGAAGAAGACAACTGGTAAAAAACACCAAACACACCACCCAACAATAAGATAACCGCCCAACAAACAAGGCTAAAACGGAAGACAGCACAACAGCGACAGTTGAGCAAAATAGAACAACACAATTTTGAGCGCTTAGATACAGCAAGCATTTGTGAGATAGAGTGCTCAAGGGTCACATGTAGTTTAGTAAGAAGGTTAGCAGAAATCCAACAACCTCTGTGCATACCAATAAACAAGTCTTCGCAATCCAAGAAATCGCAAAAACCCACGCATATACAGTCAATATTCTATCCAAACAGGGGTAAGAAACCACCCGTAAAAGTTAACCAGTTGGATTACGCATATGTGACTGCTTCATAGACTTCGTGCGTTTATAACCTCGGCCAGCAATAAAAAACACAGCTACCAAAAGGGCAGATACAACCACTATGTAACGTGTGAAGTAAAAGTTGGGGAAAAAGTCTTGCGGCCAATACAAATACCAATAGTCACCCTCTACCACAGTAGAGGGCCAGAGTTGAATTAAATTTACAAATGTAAACCAGATAAATATAATGGAACTTTGTAATAGAGCAACATTTAGAACCCGTACAACAGTAATTTTTCTAAATTGACCTATATAGGCCACATACAACAACGCAAACGCAACCAAGTAAATACAAACAGCAACCGTGCATACAAGAGACGGGGAAATAAGGAAAAACAAGATAGTATCCATATGCACATAAACTATAATTAAGTAACTTGCTACCGTCAGCAACAACATAGCCAGACATTTAAGCTTCAGATTCACCACTATAGCTCCTGCTTATTGGTTATTTTTTCACTTCATCGCTTATTAAAAGTTCCAATTTCCAAGCAAGGTAACAATAGAGAACAAAACAAAACCGCTAGAAGATAACATAAGAAGAAATAGCAACATATGAGTTTGTTCATAGGGGTTGACAATTTATAGTTTGATATACCCAAGCAGGTTTGTATTTACATCTGATGTGAACACAAAAAAAGAACAAACAAAAGTCAACACATCTACCTAACAAACCAACCCATACAAACACCCAATTGACTTGATTTGCAACCTTTGTTTTCCACAAAGCACATAAAAACAACCAGATTTTACATATTAGCCAATTACCATCGGGAAGTATAATAAATAATTAAACAAAAAGTAATTAAACACATGTTTAAAAAGTGAGAGAAATTAATATAGGGTACAACCATTAAGAAGAAGGAAGTGGAAACTATATGAGTAAACGGTCAACTATACTAGATATGGTTTTTCACCGCTGGGTTTTTGCAGTGATATTGTTTTTGTATATAGCAGTAGTAATTGTTGATTATATTGTTGATATTTTGCCACCATTGTGGGGTATGTTCTTGATTGTACCAGTTTTGTTTTTTGGGTTAATTGGCTACTTAGTGGACGAAGCAAGATAATAGAGCTATTTTGGAGGCTGATTTAGACCCCGTAAAATAAAGTAACCATTTTTTACAAAACGGGATTTTAGGAACATTTTAGAGGCAAAACATTCCCCCATAAAGAGAGGAAAAAGGCAACAAGTTCGAGAAAAGTTATTAATGCATAACAGGTGTATAGTGGGCAGGTATTCAGTTCAGTGGAAGGTTTATGGGCAATAGTGCAAGGTTATTGCATTATTAGTGCAACATTATCGTTGCAGGATTTATAGACCTTACCTGAGCTAAACACATCAATAACCAAGAGATCATCTGTATGGGCAGAAATATTAAAGTCAAGGCCAAGCGGCATGTTTCTCGCAGAACTGCACTATTGATGGTTTCTTTATTGCTTGTGCTGGTGGTTTTTTCAGTGGCGTTTTATGGGTTGATTATGGGAAATGGAGAGAGTTTCTATGTGGAGCCAGAGTATACATTACCTGTCTTGGATGGTGCGGTATATGTTAAAGATGAAGTTGGACTCAGGAGTGCTATTGATGAGGCAGTTGACAAATCGGTTGTTATTGTTCTTACAGAGGATGTTTATCTTGAAGAGTCTGCGCTCAATATTTCTGATGGAGCAAATATCACTTTAACAATTGAAAATAAAGGTAAAAGTTACAAAATTTTTGGTGCCGCTGATAGTAGCACTATTGTTGTTGAGGAGGGGGGAATGTTGGAGCTCTATGGCGTTATTGTAACTCATTTAAACAGCTCTACTAGAGGTACGGGTGTTATTGTTAATTTGGGTGGCACATTTATCATGTATAGTGGTGAGATTTCAGGCAACACAATTAAAGATGGGGGCGGCGTGTACAATCGAGGCACCTTTAAAATTTATGGAGGCAAAATTTGGGGTAACAAAGCTACCAATTTTGGCGGTGGTGTATACAACGTTGGTCTTTTTGAATTGCATGAGGGCATAATTACTGAAAACCTCGCTGATTTTGGGGGCGGAGTCTACAACCGCGGTACCTTTAACAGAATACATGGTTTACTGGATAACAATAAGGCAACCTCAAGAGGCTTTAATGTATACTGATAAAAAATGGAGAGTGTTCACCTAAAGATATACATCATTTGATTTTGCCATTGTTGAAAAATTTCAGGCATAGTCAAAGCACACCACAAACGAATAGTTAAATCCACCATAACAGAACTCTTAGACACAAC
>NZ_WRFL01000025.1:0-30852 GCF_009778815.1 Candidatus Bathycorpusculum sp. | reverse complement strand
CAAGAAGCTGTTTAGCATACACAAGTTCTCTAAATTCAGTAGCCTCAAATTGGTGTTTTAATAAATTGGCACCTTCCTCACCTTCAGCAGTAAGAGCAAAATAACTACCTGTTTGCTCTATGAGGTCATATTCTACAAGAGATTCTAAATTTTCATCTAACTCGTATGAAACTCCGCCTAATTTAAAATTCGAAAAATCAATTGATTTTTTTTGACGAAGATGTTCAAATAACCTAATTACTTTCTGGATATGCAAGATATCCATTGCTTTCTTATTATTGCAATCATCTATCGATAAAACAAGGAGCAATAACTTCCTAGATTGGGAATTTAACCCATAATCTTCAACAAGGGTCATAATACCTTAAACTTCCATTGTAACCCAAATCTGGTTTTGGTTAGTGGTGTATGGGTTAGTTTAAAATATACCTTTCCGTGTCTATATGTACTATGAAGATGCTAAAAGTAAAAGAGATTGACCGAGACGAAACGTTAGGCATGATTAAAAAGGAAATCACGCTTACAAATGGGGTCTCTTTTACTAGTCCATCAAGAGGTATAAAGCCAGTCAAACTTGATGAGTACCTTGAGAATAACACAAGAGTTAAAGAAATTGTTAAGAGAATAACTGATAAAGACTTGAACTCTTTAGAAGAGGGATCGTCCTCAAGAATTGTTAAAAAAATTAAAAATAGTTATCAGAAAAATGGGTTAAACCTAGTTATATTTAATTTGATGTTAGATAAAGTTCCTGACAAAAATAGATTGACTACTTTGGCTCATCATTTGTATGCTTCAAGTGATAACACAGTTATTTTACCAACTGTTAAATCAGCCTTATTGAAAGAGGGTAATAAATTTTCTGAGAAAAAAGTTTCGGCTTACCAAGATATGATGAAGTTCATAATAGATGAGATACAGGTCGTTGGTAATTCAAAAGCAATTATTGGCACGGTTCCTCTTATAGCTCCAAAATATAGTCGTCCAATAGTAAATCTTTATCATGAGCAGGGTATAAACGGGTTTGCTATAGATGCAAACACAAGTGACTTCATTTTGCACGAGACAGAAGTTAGATCAATACTTTCATCCATTAATGCTGGAATGCCGCTTAATGAGACGTTTATTTATGCATGTAATTTGGGGTATCCACGGTTTGAACAAAATGAGGCACGAGCAGATGATTTTCTAAGTCTTTTTGCATATGTTGATGTGATGGGTGGAACGTTTAAAGTAAAAATGCTTCCTAAAAAAGAGGGGGTCGCGGTGAAACTTCCGGTGAGGTTAAAAGAATTTTCGTCTGAGCATTATGCTTACAAAATGCTGCCGCAAGATGCCTGCCGGTCTGATGATCTTAAAAATAGAAATCAGGTTGAGCAATTAAAAGAGGCAAATTTACTTCAGGATTTAATTGGTGAAGAAAAAATCGAGTCATACATACAGAAAAAACCAAAAGTTGACACTGTAGCTATGGATCGCCTAAAATCGATTGCAGGCAACATCACAGTAAAATAGTAACGGTCAAACTTGACAGAAAATAACCGTACTAAAAACATATTCGTTTATCGTACATACTCAAAACTGTCAGCATCACCATCATGTTTTGAAACGGACGATTTATCATTAGTTTGGTTTCCAGCTAAAACCTCAACCAACTTACTAACAGAATTACTTAACACAACTAGCCCCTTCTCCAAATCCACAACACGATCAACCAAACTTAACTGACTCTTAGAAACAGCCTCAACAAACCGCCCCAACTCCAACATGCGGCTGTTGTTGAATTTTAGAGCTTCCCACATCCCGCGAACCTCATCGCGTAAATCTTTGATATCCTGCGCTTTCTCTATCCCTGCTAATCCCTTAGAGACTGCTTCTTCAAACTTGTTAAGAGACATAGGTGTGGAAACTTTCCATTCTTTGCGAACCAAACTCTCCTCCTTTTGATAGGTGCGCTCAATCATACCGTAAAGATCACGCTTAGTAATACACTGAATCCCATCAATACGAATCCCCGCATGATCCTTGTTAAGCTCCCACGTAGTGAGAACTAGGTCATTTAGACAAAAGCCAAGTTTACCCTCCACAAGTTCAAACCATCGATTAACCGCAAACAAACAAGCATCGCGGCTCATCCCCGCATCACAACTAATTACCCCCGACACCTTTTTACGCTCACTACCAAACACCGCCCTAACTGTCACCCCGCCCACCACCTCAACAACAACATCCGACTTTACATTGACAGCCAAATTACTATGAAGCCTAACATTGTGCAACATTAACGGTACAAACCGCACACCGTACGTGATTTTATTACAATACGCTCCAACATAAGGTTGAACCACTAAACCTCTTTGAAGCAGACGTAAGCAGATAACACGTATTGTGGAGCATTGTCCGGGGGTAGGTTTATGGGGTGCGTAGAGTTTTTTGGCAATTTCCATGGGTCGAAGCTCAATTTCGGATGCATCTATTATGTGGTAGACTCTTGCTTCAACTGAGTAACCTTTGGGTTTGGAACTGGAGGGCTTGTAACTGTTTAAACTTGAGCTACAAGAGCTACAAACTTTGTTATCCGATTGACCTGCGTCAACCAAAAAAATTAGCGCCCCTGCACCACTTGATTTGAGGCTTTTTCAAACCCAAGCCGAAAACCACCAATGCCACAGAAAAGATCACATATTCGAAGACCAGTCACACGGTAACCTCCACTCTGTTGAGGGTAGTAGGGTTTGACTGTTTATGGAATCTACCTGCTTTTGAGCAACAGCGGCGTATTCTTTGGTTACCTCAATTCCAACTGAGCTATACCCTTCTTGTTTGGCGGCTACTAAGGTTGTTCCTGAACCGCAGAATGGGTCTAAGATTGTTTCTCCGGGTTCACAAATTTTTACAATATCGCGCATTAACTCCAGAGGTTTCTGCGTCTGATGTAACTTGTCTTTGTTTAGGGTTGGGTAGCGGTAGCAGCCTTTGAGTACGGGAACTTTGCGCTTAAAACTCATAGCGCCTTTGCTGCCCCACAAGATGAATTCGCATTGGCTGCGAAACCGCCCCAGTTGCGGACGCACCATCTCTGTTTTATCCCAAACCACCACACCCTTCACAAGCCAATCAGCCCACTGCAACGCCCACTTCAAAGCATCCAACTGCCAAAAATCAATAAACACACATATGGGAGCACCTTTCTTGCACACACGTTTAGCCTCCCGTAGCCAAGCAGCACTCCATAACATCCAGCTTAGTTGATCTTTGTTATCCCCTTCAAAATTTGGCAGAGGGTTTTTGGCTTTCTTTGAAGTATATTTCACCGATGTAGGCGCTTGCCTATCTACAGTATGTAAACCGCCACTGGCGTAGGGTGGATCAGTAATTACAGCACCAAAGGTGTTATCATCAAAACTGCGCAACACCTCAAGAGCATCACCCGAAATAACCCTACAAGTTGAAGTCACACAAAAACCTCCTTTTGACACAATAGGACAACAGTTGAGAGGAAAGGCGTAGCTTTTTTACTCCAAAAATGTGTCTGCTCAGAGGGCTGTTTCAAGTTGGTGGGCTCCTCTCGGTTGGTTTAGTTGTAAATATGTCGTACTCTTGTTGGGTGGCTATAAAGTCAATGGGCAAGTGTATGTCGCCTGCGGTGATTAGGCCTTGGCCTTGATTTAGCTCAAGTAAGGTTTCCATTTCTGCAATTGATAAGCCAATTGTTTGTCCTGCCTGTTTTATGGCGGATTCGTCTTGTCGTAGCATTATTTTTGTGGCACAATTTTCAATGACGGCTTTACCTGCAGAGTTTTCCAAAATGTCGGCTAGGCGTTGGGAGTTGAGAAGGAGGAGGACGTTTCGTTTTCTGCCTCGGCGTGATACTCCTTCGAGAAAGCTTGCAGAGGCTGGCAGGGAGGTGTAGAGCCAGAGTTCATCTATTAGTACTACTTTTGGGATGTGTAGGGGTAGGAATTTGGTGTTGTCTATCATTTGCCAGATTTTGCTAAAGACGAGTACGTTTGCGGCTTGGAAGGTGAGACTTCTTCTTTGGGTCATGGCGAGTTGGCGGTGCAATGCGCTTAGGTTGAAGACCATGCGGTGTGAAAATGTTTGGGGTTGGCCCATGGTTAGGAAGCTGTCGGGACCTGTGATAAAAGTTTCAAGTTGATCCTTTAGGTTCGGCGGGCTGTTTTGATAGACTTCGAGGAGGTCTTGGCTTGCACCTACGATGCTGCGTAGTTCTTGGTAGTTTCGATTACCCTCAACCCCAGCCAAATCTGCAAGAATACCTGCGGCAGTATCTTTATTATCACTAAAAATCCTCACGGGATCTAAACCCAAATTCTTCTCCGTGGTAACATCTAACACATCCGCACCCGAAAGACGACCAACATTTCCGTACTCATTCTCAGGATCAACAATGTAATAGGCTATGTCAGGATGCTTCTGCAGCAGACGAGTGAGAAAGATTTTGGAGGTGAAACTTTTTCCGCTGCCGCTTTTGCCCATAACTATGACATTTTGATTCATCCGCAAATGCGGATCAAACACAATAGGCGCACCAGTTAATTGGTTGATGCCCAAAAAGACCCCACCGGGCGACTCTATCAAATCAGCCGAGACAAAGGGGAAAAACGTGCTGGCAGTAGTGGTGTCAACAACCAGTTTTTTGCCTATGGTGCCGTTGGCGAGTTCTTGTTGGAAATATGTGGGACAATCAAGGCGTATAAATCTGGATTGCAGTGTATCTCGGAGTTTCTTGGTTTTTACCTTAAGCTCTTCAAGATTATCAGCTTCAAGGGTGAGGTTAACTTTTAACTCAAAAAGCCTTGTACCACCTGTTATTAGGCCTTGGTAGGTGGCTTGGGCCATGTCATGTTTGAGTTTAACCTCCTCTCTAGGCAGACGACCTTTGGATTGATCCGCTAACAAGATGCTTTTGAGCAAACGGAGATATTTACCCATCTGCGCACTAGCCACCTCAGGCGACAGAGGCTTAACACCGATTAGCACTTTTTCACATAAACCATAGAGTTCACTTACAAATCCGGGCAAGAGTTTACCTGGGAGTTGATAGACGGTAAAGGTTCGCTGGAGTTTGTTGTTTTCAAGTTGGAGGTGTTTGGGAAACGTTTTGGCGGTTTTGGTTTTGGGGAGTTCGGTTAGGGGTTGTTGTTTAAACCCACATTGTTCTATTAGCCAGTCTATGGGTTCTTGGGTTTGGATGTAGAAACGGTAGTAGGTGGTTGTGAATTGGTTTTCGGTGATTTCGAGGGTTTTTTGGGTTTTTTGAGCGGTTAGTTTGGCTTGGCAGGGTAAGCTGTTTAGGAGGCGTTGGAAGCGGCCAAGGGTTTCTTGGCGTTTTTGTTTTGGTAGCATGACATAGTTTACGGGGAACACTTCGTAGGTGCAAACGGGTTGTTGGGATTGTTGGTTAAGTTTAGCCTTAAGCAAGAGTTTTTTGTGCATTCGGGTTTACCTCTTCTTCTTTTGTTTTTTGGGGGTTGACTTGTATGGTTATTTGTTGGATGGTTTCTTGGGAGTCTTCGGGTTGGATGTCTATTTGGAAAAGTCCGGGGTGGTCGGGTGTTAAGTAGGTGCAGAAGTATCCTTCTTGGTCGGTTGTGCCGTTTGAGTGGGTAGTGTTGTTTACGTTTACTTTGAAATTTTTGCCTGATAGAATTTTTCCTGAGAAATCTTTGAGAACACCCACCACCTTTACGGGAGCACCCAAGGTGGCTGAGAGCAACATAGACTTTGAGGCCTGCTCCCCAGACTGTTTACTCTTAGTTGGAAGGACGCGTTTTTGTTTTGTTGTTGCCTGTAGAAATCTTTTGATGAAATAGAGCAGGTGAGCTTCAGGGGAAACAGTTCTTATTTTTCGAGTGAAGAGAGCTGCTCCAGTAAAAAATATGCCACCCGCAACCACAATTTTAAGAACCAGATCTCCAAAGGCAAGAGAAGCCACCCAAGCTAAAAGACCAAAAATCAAAAAGATGCCCATCTGACGAATAGAAAACCGACCCACAGGCGTATCAAGCATCTGCTCATTAAGAAACCCGACATTTTCAAACCAAAGCGTTGTTACCAACTCAGACAAACAACAAAACCCTCCCAAACACACCTAACAAACTAAAACAACAAGACCTCTCACCGAAACTACCAACAATAATACCAGACATACTAACATCACAACCCCTATACACAGAAATTTAAAAACCGACAAAACCAGCAAACAACAAACTATGCTTACAATCAACACCAACAATTAGGCGAAGTCTAATCCAAAACAGCAAAACCACCACCAAAAGCGTATCTGAGTGCAGAGTAAGTCTGCTTACAAAAACATTGACAGTTAAAAAAAATAATAAAAGATTATTATATAGAGCGGGCAAGTAAGTCCGCTTACAAGCTTGAAAAAAAGAACACTGGAACACGATGATGTGTGCAACTGTTAGCAGTGTTGTTGACTGCGCTGTGGGAAAAAGCGCGAGGGAAATATTGATATAGTTGGGTACCTAACTCGTAGTTGGGTACTTAATATGAAAACTACTTTGATGGTTGAAGAAGACATGATGGAGCTTTTCCAAGAAAACATTCAAAGAACATGGGGAAAACTCAAAGGCGCACAAAGCCAAGCCCTAAAAGAAGCCATGCTGCTCTGGCTCGCACACAAAAAACAAATAACCGCCATCACCTTCCACGACGGCAAACAAGAACACATAACAACCATCGAAGAATTCCTAAAAACCCTACACACAAACCTCCTCACAAGAAAAAAAGGCCTACAGTACAACGCCACAATCATAGGCCAAACAGAAACAGAAACTATTCTCTCAGACACCCTAAGAGTACTAATAAGTACACTTGGCAAACCAAGCATTATGCAAGTAAACGACAAAGCGGAAAATAAATCTCTTGAAGAGTTCTCTGAAATAAAAGAGAGTAATATGGCGGGTTTTGTTCGAAAGCTCTTTGAGTGGGAAGACTCCCTTGAGGGACAGGTAGAGTTAGTGGTTGAGTGGCAAGATGCCAAATTGCAGTGTGTTATTAGTCCGCAGGGTCAAATCTATGTGGGCAAGCTTTGTCCTAAACTGGATCTTCAAACTCTATTAGCATAAAGCTCAGCCCAATCAGGCACAACAGGATGAGGCAGAGCATAAACAAGACAACCCTTATTTTTTGCGCTCACAGCTAATGTTGCAATTTTATCTTTTAGTTCGTCTCGAAAACTTGAACCATGAGCAGGAGGGTTGACACCGCCATAACTTGGCAACAGAACAGCATCCAAATGCGGTATAAACTCTAAGAGTTTAGAAAGCACCGAAATATCTGATACGTCAAGTTCTCCAATAAACAAAACCAACAACTTCTTTGTAGAGAGTATCCACCAACAAGCATGCAAACGAGATATGTTTAGTCCAGTTAGTCTTGTGAGTGTTTGGGATTCCAAAGCTGAAACAATAATGTCATCTATTTTTTCTTTTTCTCCGTCTTGGAGTCTTAGGACGTTTGCATTTCGTTTTGGGGTATAGGTTTTTGGGCAGTAGATTAGAGGCTGTGGAAAATTAAAGGAGCAAGCTAAAGGGTCGTGATCTGTGTGACCATGACTTACGAGGGTGAAGCGTGTGGGATAACCAAAGATCCATCTATCAAACTGTATACCGCCAATCAATTCCTCAACACTTTCACCCTTAACACTCAATTTCCTATCTACCATCCGCTAATTTCTCATATACACTGCTTTTCTACATAGTTAACCCTTAGTTATCAAACTTTTTCCCGCATTTTCTGTTTTTTCCCCGCAAACGCTATTTTTTCCGCATTTTGTTAATGCTAATTTTTAAGTGTTTTTAGTCATATAGGGCGCAAATATTTGTTTGTTTGTTGTTTGGTTGGTTTTTCCCGCGTGTTTTTGGTTAAATATGTTGTTTTTGAGGTTTTCCCGCTTTGTGTTTTTGATGTTTTTTATAAGAATTGGAGTGTACACTAAGGGGTTTTTTGGGTTTTTCCCGCATATGAGTGCCTTAAAGCCGGCCAGCAGTCCAAACGGACAAAAGTTTCATAACAGAAACACCCATCTAATACACAGAACTATAAAAATCAACAAAATACGTAAAACAGCACCAAAAAAGCAGAGCCCCAATTTAGAGCAAACTTTTCAAGTAAAAAGGAACGGGCTCTTTGGGTTAGTTTAAAGTTATTTCTTTTCTTCTTCGGCAGTGGAGTTGGTGTTAAATCCCTTGACTGTTATCCTGTTTTCTTCAATGAGTTGTTTTATTTCTGCTCTAAATACACCAAGGCTACGTTCGTCATTGTGACCCTTCCTTGCACATAGATACCCCTTACCATTGACCTCCTTGAGTCTAAAGCTCCACCCCTGAAGGGCAAGTTCCAGCACCAAACACTTCCTGCGCAACAAATCAACCTCCACCGCTACTGTCTGCTCTTTGTCTACCGGCTGAGCAACAGGTTTAATTTCAAAAGAAGCGGCCTTTGTCTCCAAGTCAAGTTGTGTAGAGGGTTCTTGGCATGACAACTCAGAAGGGGTTTGTTCAATTTGTTGCTGTTCAATTCCATAAGGAGGTAATTGGTTAGAATTTGTGGTTTCATTGGTTGGGTTGTTGAGTATGTTAATGATTTCGATGGTGGCTTGTTCGGGGTGGTTGGGTTCGAATCTTGCAGAGTTTGCTACAAGGGTGGCTTTCCATTCGCAGAGTTTTTCTGTTAGCGTTTCTGCATCGGTTTTTGTTGGGACAAGGAAGACTGTTGGGAAGCCCATTTTTTTGTTGCGTTTATAGTTGTTTTCGAGGCGATCCCAATGCTTTGAGGGGTAACATTCTACTTCTACTGCAAAACTACGTGGGTAGTCCCAATTGGTGTGGTCAATGTAGCCCTTAGCACCATCAACCCTTGACGCAGGCAGAGTGGGTGTAACGTAGAGGTCAGCAAGGCTCGCATCAGTCTCACCATCATCTATGCGCACGATCCAGCCATTTTGCCAATAAATTTTCCGCTGAGCCATAATAGCCAAAATATGATCAACACCCCCAGCCTTCTCACCCCTAAACACAGTATCCAAAAGCCGCTTAGCCCGCCTATCCGTTAAATCCAAACACCAAAACCGTGTACGCACCTCCTTAGCTTTCAACTCTTTTCTGCCATACGCAAAAGCCTCCTCACGCAATTGACGCACAGTCTCAGTCTTAGAAGAAAGCCAAGCATCACGTTTGTTGTTGTCTACTGCGAGGTTTTTGAGTGCATTTGCAAACCCCATATCGCTGAGCACGTACGGCTTAGGCTTGGTTGGGTCATACAAAAGATGTTTCTGCAAGGTTTCCTCATCGATTGAACCACCATTTAGTCGGATGGTGAGAAGGATTGCCCATTCTGCGGGTGTGACTGCCCAATCTAGAAAGGCGCTTTGTACTGATTGGTTTTTAACTTGTCCCATCAGTTCATCTACATCAACTTGTTGACCGTATTTTTTAAGACTATAACGGATCACGTCCTCTGTGTTGGTTGGGCCGGTTTTGTAGTCGAGGGTTTCTAGGACTTGGTATTCGCGGTTGCCTTTGAAGGGTGTGGAGACAAAAAACAGGTAACGGGGTAAATTCATCAAAGTTTGGTAGCCGTAGGTTTTGGGGTAAAACTTTTCAAGTACTCTAGCAGTATCCTCCCCAACTCTAAACGATACTATGGTTTCGCATGTCTGCACAATAGCGTCTTGGATGTCTCTGCGATATTGAGTGAGATATTGGCTTGCCAAAGTCATAAAGACCTTAAACTTTCGAAGCGACTGCAACACCTCAGGAATACTCTTCGTTGTATAACGGTAGGCTTCATCTACATACACAAAAAAAGGCTGACGCTCCACCTCAGGCGTGTCCTCCCTTGACATACCCGCATTATACACAGCCGAGAGGATTAAGCTACCAAGAAAGTTGGCGATATCCGTGGTGACTTTACCTTCAGGCAAATCCACAATAACAATCTTACGCTCATCCATAACCCTTCGAAAATCAATGCCACTTTTCTCAGCCATAAACATAGGCACAATAATCCGCTCCTGAACAAGACGATACAACTTAGTTAGAACAGCAACAGAGGCATCTTTAGGCATCTTATCATATTGTTTCTCCCAAAACACCTTGACATTACGGTCGCGGCATTTTGTGGTAAGCATATCTCGAAAGTCTTGATCTGAGAGGATCATGTAGAGATCAGGTAGTTTAGCATGTTCTTTCTCCATGAGTAGGTATAGTGCGTTTAGTAAGATCATGTCAAGACGAGGCCCCCACCAACGCTCGTAAAGCTTCTCAAGGGTATCCATGAACATTCTAGCGACAACATCTCGTTCGTATGGGTCGTGGTGTTCTAAGAAATTAATTTGCAAAACACGATTACCGTATTTGTCCTCAAAAGCCGACCAAGGATTAATGTATATGACTTGATCCCATTTTTCAGGTGGAATATGGGTTAAAACAAGTTGGGTGAGGTCGCTGTGAGAGTCTATAACCATGAAACCTTCGTTGTTGTCGATGTGTTGTTTTATCATAGAGAGCAAGAAGCGTGTTTTGCCTGACCCTGGAAATCCCATAATAAGGCTATGAATACGATCTGAGGCGTAGATGCCTCGTTTTAGTTTTTTGCCGATGACAGGATCTGTTTCTGCATCAACACCTAATACATGAAGTCGCGGTTTACTTGTTTTTGGGTTTGAATTTGGGTTACTCAAGTTTTTGAACCTTCTCTGTAGAGGTATGTTTGCTCTTTTTAAAAATCGAAAAATCACTTTGGATTAGTGTACTTTAATTGAACAACACAAAAATCCTCTAAAACACGACGAAATAGTTTTAGTGCACAATATCCAAGACACTATGGATAAACTTTACTAGAAAGAAACGCCATCACGAGTACCAATTGCAATCACGCCCAGTACAAATGAATGGCAAACTTGCCTCTGATGGCAAAGAGCTAAATATGTGCCATGATAAAATGTAAACGGATGCGTTATGAAATTATGGGAGTATTGTAATGACTTTTATGATAGTCTGTCGGGACTTGGTAACAAGCAACAAATAAATATGCAGTGTTTAAAAGTAGCAACTGCTCGTTTTTTGAAAAGTGGCACAAAAGATGATGCATTTGATGTATACTATTGTTTCAGTGAGATATACAAAATTTTTGGCGAAGGTTATGAAGGTGCAACATTAACCCTTTTAGACATCTTGGCAGATCATGAAACAAACGCAGGAGCAGTTGTAGCAAAACACCGAGACCATTATTCTCACGCCGTTTATGTTTTTGCACTTGGACTTACATTATATCAAATAAACCCAAAGTTTCAAAATACTTTTAACAATTTTTATAAAGAAAAGACATATGAACCTCACGAGGAATTTTTGTATCGTTGGGGTGTTGCATCACTTTTTCATGATGTGGGTTATCCATTTGAAATAGCTTTCAAAGGTATAAAGGATTATACGGAAACTTTGTTTGGGAAGTTTATACCACAACTAAAATATGATATTTCCAATTTTATCAAAAATAGTGAACCGTGGTCTTCAACTACTGCTCTCAAGAAACTAGGCCGTTTTGCGAATAAGGATTGTCATGAATTGTTAGCAACATCGATAAACACCTGCTTTGGTTTTGATGAACAAGAGGTTAAAAAATGTCTTGATGAGCATATCCCAAAAGCCAATGAGTTTACCGATCACGCGTATTTTAGTGCAATAATAATGCTTAAAAAACTGCTTGAAAAGGGTACTGCTGATCTGCTGATCTACGTTGACATCTCAATGACCATATTGCTACACTCTAGTTTTTGGCGTTACAACTTAGCTACCAAAAATTCGAGTGAAAAAGAAATATCAGAAAACATTAAACTTACCATAGAAAAGCATCCGCTGGTTTTTATGCTTAATCTCTGTGATACCTTGCAAGTTTTTGACCGAATAGGTTATGGGCATTACAGCAAAGATGAGCCATTGCCACGAACGGCATATTTTGATGTTGAAAATGGCAGGCTTACTATTACATATTCGTTTGGAGATGAGGCATTGATTTTCAAAGATAGTGAGGGTGAATCGGATACTTCTTTTATTAGTAGAACAATAAACGAAGTAGAAACCAAGATTCAGAGTGTTGTTGATTTATCAACGTATATGCCCGTAAGCTTTGATGTGGCTATTAACAATATTGAAAACCCCAAGTTGCATACATCTGCCTCATTTTTCAGGTATATACTAGAAATCGCACAGGAAATTCATAGAAAATATGTTAAAAATGGGAACCCCGAGTATAATGATCTTTTATTGGCTTGGAACGAAATAAGCCTTGAAGATAAAATGTCCAATATTGCTGCGGCAAAATTTTATGCTAATCAGCTCGCTGAAATTGGTTATTTTTATGATGAACGCACCTTAGGGTTTACAAAAATTAACCAATTAACCAATAGCGAAATTGAAGGATTGGCAAGACGTGAACATGATAGGTGGTGCGCAGAAAAAATATCAATGGGTTGGACATACGAAGGATATAATGCAAAAGATAACAAAATTAAGACAACAAAAAGGTCTGAGCGTAAGCACAATTGTCTAAAGCCCTACGATGAGTTAGATGACCATTACAAAGATAAAGATGAAGATATTGCAATAGACATAATTAAGAATTTAACAGCTAAACGTAAAGGTAAAACAAGTTTTTATGTTTACGGCGGTAATATTACCAAAAAGACTAAGTCGCCTTATTATGTGGGAATTACGGGTCATAGGCATAAAAGAATCACACAATTTAATGTTATAAAACTTGAAAAAGAGCTGAAAGGTGCATTTGAGAAAATAAACAGGTCATACGGTGAAAATGTTGTCCTGCTTAACTCGCTTGCCGATGGGTTCGATTTGATGGCAACAAAAGTCGCCATAGAGTTTGGTTGGGCAATTAAAGCTACTCTTCCAATGGAATTTGATGCCAAAACATATTATGTACGCATAGAAGACAAAAACTTGTTCAATAAAATCAGTAAGTATAAAGGATATATTGAACTGCATGTGCCAAAGTTCGAAAACATCTATGAGGATATTAGTAGGTATATCGCGTTTAATTGTGATGTACTTGTTTGTGCATGGGATAACCAAGTATCCAGCAATTTGGGTGGAACATATTACACTATTCAACTTGTAAAAAAACTGAATAATAAAAGTCCCCTATCTAAGCAACGTAATATTATTAATACATTAGAAAGCCAATTGGTTCAGACTAAAAATAGTGGTGATAACCTCTGAAAACACAATTATTTTTAGTATCTCACTAATTAACGAGTTTAAGTATGATTGCTCTCAGAAAATAATTCAGTTGTAATGTTAGGGTCTATATCAAGAATAATGTAATAAACTGTGCACAAACAAATTTAGGGAGGATATATGCCAAGGAAAAACAATGTCTCTGCACAAATCATCGGTAAGCTACACCAAGCTGAGGTCATTATGAATCAAAACTCCATATCAGACCATATAGGAACCCTGATAGAATTCATCCAGATCACAACATATGGCGGTATAGAAATAAACATACGCAACATGCGGTGTTTGTCAATGTCTTTTTTAGCCTTTTTGCGCAGTCTGACATCCGAGCACTATCGTAAAATGGAGGTTACTATATGATTAAGGCCTATAACGAAACAACGAATAGAAAAATTCGCGTTTTTATTTCTTCTACCTTTACGGATATGGCAGAGGAAAGAAATGTTATTGTCAACAATGTTTTTCCAAGGTTACGAGAATATTGTAGCGAGCGCATGGTTGACATTGTTGAGGTGGATTTAAGATGGGGAATCAGTCAAAACGATGTCGAAAATGGTAAAGTAATTAACATATGCTTAGGTGAAGTGCTAAAATGTCGCCCATTTTTTATTGGTATATTGGGAGAGCGATATGGATATGTTCCCGAGTTATCTGATGTTGACAAAGTAGATGAAGAAATTAAAAAAGAAATAGGTTCATATCCTCCGGGTATAAGCATAACTGAAATGGAAATACGTATGGGTGCATTAAATGCTCCAAGTGGAGCGTCAGCTAGTTTCTATTTTAGGACAGATAGTAAGATCAGCGAGATAGAAAAAGAAAAAATTGACAAATTGACATTATTAAAAGATGTTATTAAACAGAAATACGGGAATAAATATTACGATAGCCTATATATGCTTGAAGAATATATTTATAATGATTTAATCGCATATATAGATGGAAAATTTCCCACTATTCCTGAAGTGCCATATAAAGACAAAAGTTATTTTTCACACTTAAATCTGCTGAAACATCACAGTGAATCGCATTTGGCAAATAACGAACTGATTGATCGTATTATAGATTCGAATGATAATGTAGTTTTATATGGACTTAATGGAACAGGCAAAACAGCGACATTAGCGTATGCAACAAAGCAGTTATCTAATAACAGCGAAGTTTTCTTTCATTTTGTATCAGCAGATAGTAATAGCTATAAAATGAGTGATATTTATCGTCGCTTAAGACTATACTTAAATGAGATAGTTTCAAGTGAAATTCGTAATGATGTTGATGAAATATTTGTGAAGGAACAACTAAGTCATTTAGAAAAAAATCTTGTTATTATAATTGATAACATCAACCTTTTGCAAGGTTCGCCCAACCCCGCAACTGAATTTAGTCACTTGCTTAGAAAAAATGTCCGCATCATTATAACAAGCAATGAAGAATCCAATTTAAGTGCTTTTTCTGATATAAAAATGCCTGGTCTGACAAAAAAGCAAATTATTCGTATAGTAGATCAATTTTTTGTCCAGTTTTCCAAAAGTTTTCCTTTAAACAAAGCCCGTATGTTAGCCAATAACAAAGGATGCAAAAACCCGCTATTCTTAAAAATTGTCATAAATGAAATACGCAAATTCGGTTCGTTTGAGAATTTTGATGATTTTTTTGATAAAATTTGTGTAATTGATGAATTTGATCTGTTATACACCTTTATTGTAGAAAAATTTAAAGAATATTGTATGGAAAGGAAAATACCTGGCAAGTATGTAGAACTCATTCCTTTATTGCTCGTCTGTTCAAATAAGGGACTTAGCGAAAAAGAGATAATGGATATTACACAGTTGCCGCCAATTATGTGGGCATCTTTTTATTCATTTTTGCAAACTTATATACTTGAGTTTAATGGAAAAATACAAATTATAAATTACGATTTTGCGAAAACTATTATTGGAAAAATAAACAGTGAGCAAGAAATTAAACAAACCAGATTAATATTGTATAAGCATTTTATTTTATTGGATTCGGAGCGAAAAATTGAAGAAGGCATTTACCAAGAGCATAAATTAGGTTATTTCGATAAGCTAATCAAGAATATCAGCAATCCAAATACGTTTAATTATTTATATGAAACAGATTACAACCTTGTTTTGAGGTATTTTTCTTCCTTCATGTCAAAGGGCAATACTGTGTTACGAAATTTTAAGATCGATGAATTTTCTGATTCTGTAAAATTGGTTCGTTTTTGTGAAATCTTAACTTTAAGCGGCTGTTTTGATGCAGGATTAAAAATCATTGAAAAATCGTTAAAAAATATTCAAAGCTCAGATGAGCGCATTACCTTGAAAAGTTTTTGTGCAAGGATACTATATAAATTGGGTCAAAGTAATTATAGAATGAGCAATAAGGCTTATGAAGACTTAATTTCAGAATATTCTCACATCTATCCTAACGATGAGGTTGGTCTTGCCGAGCACAAATTTAAGTATGCAATTTCGGTCAATTCTTCGGGGCAACCCCAAAAAGCTCGGGAGATATACCAAGAAGTAGTTTCTACATTCAAAAAACATGATATAAGAAATCATTTGTCCTCATGGGCTTTGGGTAATCTTGCCAATAGTTACTATACAATGGGTTGTTTTAACAAAGCAGATGGACTATTCAGAGAGGCAATTGAAATTCGCCGAGAGTTGTTTGGAAATGACTCTAAGGAAGTTGCGTGGGAATATTGTTATTGTTTTTCCAATTTATTTGCATTAGAAAAGTATGATGAAGCATTTAGAATAGCTGAAAAAGCTAAGGATATTAGTATTGGCTTGGAGTACGCTTGGAGCGTACTAAACTATGCTGTTGCCCTAGCGCACAAGAGAATGTATGAAAACGCAATCAAATATCTCGATGAATCAATTCAGATTAACGACAGTGTAGTTGATCAGAAATTAAGACCACACGTTTACTCATTAACAGCTTATAACAATAAAGCTGCAATCTACTTTTTGATGCAACAGACAAAACCAGCGCTAGATAAAATAAAGGAAACAATAAAACTCAAGGAGGAAAAATCTGGGGAATCCCATGTTTACACTGCAAATTCTTATCTAAATTATGCAAACATGTTGGGGGCAAATCAGAGCGAAGAAGCAAAAAAATTCATAGATAAAGCAATAGCAGTATTTGAAAATGATGGGGATACCGGGCTTGATTTAGCATTTGCGTTTGTTTGCAAATTAGTTATAGCGATAAAGGAAAAAAATAGTGCTGAAAGTGTGAAAATAATGCAAAAAACACGTTCACTATTAAGCGAAAAATCGCGTGATACTGGGCTCGTTCATCACTTATATGCTAAAATAGACAAGAGTTTTATGATTAGTAAAAACCTGCCAATGACTGCATATGCGTCAAATGGATTTTATTTGACTGCAAATAATGAGTCGGAGTTCATTATTTTGCCAAAAACTCTTTTATAACATCCATATATTCTTTATTTTGATTTTTACATGAAATTTTCAGTACATACAATTGATTTTGTTCTAACCTTTTTGGATTAATAAATACGTTAATGGTTCAAAATTTATGTCATGATTCAAATTAGTTTATTTCCAACTTCTCATCATTGGACTTATTATTACTGACCGTATACTGATTTAGAAGATACTCACACTCTTTTTCTGCCGGAGTATGTATTCAGCTCTCAGCAAAACGCCCATTTATATTAGGCCCCCCTGCATGAACACGCATATTGAATCACGTATAGTGAACAAAAACAGCACTGAAAACCAAATTACAACGAAAAACAAGTACGCTAAAGCCTAACAAACGGTACGAACTAAATACATACCTGCCGAGTATCGTTAGAATAAATTATTCGGCAAACAGCTTACTATTTAAACTTTGTTTGAACTCAATATGTTGTTCCAGAATTCTAGTCAGTATTTTTTTTAAAATACCTTTCTGCCTGCCATCTAAACCTTTAATCATGAGGACATTTTCACTTACATCCTGTGAATCGGCATATATTTTTCGAGCACTTGCTTTGTACCATCCTGCGGCAGCAATAGACCCATCAGGATTTAATAGCAGAGAAAAATTATAGCAACACTTAACAGGTATCATTTCCTCGCGCAATTCGTAAAAAAACAGATTCTTTATTACATCGCTAATTTCTTTTGAATCCTTAGCGGGAGATTGTAACCATTCAATTATTTGGTCATCGACTCTTATTGTATATAAAAAATCGACAGCTGCAGAGTTTTGATTATTTTCTAATATCCATATTGATGCAATAAGTAATTGATTGAGAAAATCACAATTCTTTTTCCACTCCAATAATCTAAAGTCATTTTTAGCACTGCAACTACTACAAATCGTTTCTGAAATTCCTTTAAATACACTTATTAGACGTTTTGTTTTTGATGTGGTTTTCTGAACACCGTTTATCCAGTCAAGTATATGAGAAACATCGACTTGTTCGCGACCATATTGTAAATCACGCGTTAATAATCCTTGTAATTTTTCTGTAATTGATGAGTTACATGTATTGCACAACGAAGAAAAAAAATCACTAAAAATTGATGATAGAGAGACTTTGTTAATTCTGTTTAGCCATATACAAATCTCTGCATTTGAGATATAATATGCTCTAATCCACCTATCTATTTCGTGTCTTGCAACAAGCGATTTTTCAAGGTACCATGTTATTCCAGTTTTAAGCTCTGAATAATCTGGTTCACAATTTACAGGACAATAATACACATATTTTGTCCCTTTAGCTATATTGCTTGATATGGTCATTTTAGCAATAACGGTCATATCGTAATCGCGAAGATTGTTTGTTAATAAATGGACTTCTGATGAAGCTTGCATACGCATCTCACTCGACCCCAAGATAAATGCGCCAAGTCCTTGCGTCTTGCATTGGGCATCCAAGCTACTCAATAGCAACTCAACGCATCCCCAGTGGTCGATGGAATTTTTTAAGTATCCAATGGTTTGCTCAATGACGAGTTTGCTGTGCTCATGCGAATACTGTATTGATTGAAGTGAAGCAAGATTAAGCTCTTTTATTGGTGAAGGAATCGCATCAAAGTCAACTATTGCCTCTGGAAATATTATGGGGATAATTTTTACGTTAGCGTTTTTTGCTGCTAATAATTCTTTTCTAACCCAATCAGTTTCCTCTGAGAGATTACTGAGGGTATTGCCTGAAAGAATCAAAAGCATATTATCGCATGACTTGAGAATGTTTAACACTCTGTCGGGATAACTGCCAGCTTCACTTTGTCTTACATCCATAAAGACAGAAATGCCCTTTTCGAGCAAGGCATAGTATAATAACGTTGCTTGATCTGCGCCGCAAGAACGTTTGTAACTGATGAATGCATTGTAATACTTTATTTCGGTATGTCCCCCTTTTTTGAGATTATATGTTGATAATACACTTCAAATTGAGAGCTATATTTATCTGCATAAATTGTATTTGCATTGATGCGCTTCCCCCTTGAAATTCGTTTGCTTTGAATTTGATCAAATAACTCTTGTGAATATGCAAAAACACCTATAAGGGCGGACCCAACAGCATTTTCAGCCTGTTCAAGCAGGATTTGATCGATTCCTGTGATATCGCTTGTTATTTGCACCCAAACATCACTTCTCGCTCCACCACCAGTCGAATAACTGTTTTTAGGAGGAATAATGTTATCATATTTCCAAGTTGACAGTAAACCATAACCAAAACTTTCCAATACAGCTCGGCAACAATCAGCTTTTTCTGTGTATGTAGTGATGTTGATTAATTGACCCGATGGCTCTGAACTTATTCCTGCTGTAAATAAGTCTGGATTCTGTATAAATAGGGCATTATTTGCTCCTGGAACAGAAGTACTTGCTAATCTTGAAAATTCATCATACTGATCTTTTCCACAGAAAAATTCCACCATTTTACTAATTTGCTGACCACTACGTGGAATAGATGTAATCCACCTTATCGGATTTATATCAATGGTTCCGTTTAATAAATTGGACATATCATCACAGAGTAACGCTGAACAATTATATGTTCCATAGTATATCAATGATTCATCTTTGTTAAGAACACCCGCACCTACAAGGGTCGCTACAGAATCATGTGAACCTGCAACAACAATAGTATCCTCATTTATTCCAAATCTGATCGCAATATCGTTTAATACTGTACCAATTATTGCTGTAGGAGCGACTAAAGCAGGCAAAATGGACGGATTTATACGATATTTTTCAAGTATTTCTTTGTTCCATTCTTTTCGAGATAAATCAAAAACATTACCACACTCTACCGCAGTGCCGATATCACATACGCTCTTGCCTGTTAATTTGCGGACACAATATGTATGTGCGGTAAGAATAGTCGATACTTTTTCCCATGATGCTTCGTTATTCTTCAAATATATCAATTTTGAAAGATACTCGTTCATCCATTTAGTTCCATCTAATTTATCTAATTCACGTTCAATATCAATTGCAAAATCATCAAAAAACATTCGAGTAGTGCCAATCGGATCACCGTTTTCATTTAACATAATTATATTGGGAACCATCCCGGAAATCGTTATCGAATATATACACTTTGCGAATTCTTTTTTAATGATGTCCTGCAGAAGAAATAATACTTCTTCCCACCAGTGATGGGCGAAATCCTGTATTTTTGTATCATAACAATGTTTTATGGACGATGAAGCACGAATGACACCAAGGGCATTTATTGCGATGCCCTTAGACATGGTTGTGCCAATATCAATTCCGATAAACACTTTTTCCAAATTCATACTTGATAACTATCCCTTGCAGTCATATTCCAAGTAATGGGAGTGACACTGATGTTTCGACGTTTTGCAAAGCAACAAATATCGCTATCTTCCTCCAAAGTTGCATGATCAATGTCAATGTATGACTGTAATCGCAGTTTTTCAGAGAAATTTCGTTTTTCAGGTTTCTTAAAGAAGAAATAATTCTGTCTGCTTTGTTTCGTTAGTTCTATTGGCGTGTCATTCGTAGCGTCGTTAGGTATATTTATGTTTAGAAGTGATATATCACCTCCGAGACCCTCTGCAAGTACACGTTTTGCATAAATACGAATAATTCGTTTTGTCTGTATCCAATTCAATTCAGCAAAGTCGCTTGAATGTTGGCTTTCAAGAACAACTTCCAAAGAAACTGCGATAGCGGGAATGCCATAAGTGTCTGCTTCTAATGCAGCACCAATTGTCCCACTACAGGAAAGCCCCAAGCCGAGATTCTCGCCATAGTTTATCCCACTTATGCAGAGATCAATTTTCCTGTTAGCGATTTCAAGCACCGCATGGGAAACAGAAGTAGCTGGCGAACCATGAACTCCATAAGCAATGATCTTTTTACCTGCAATTTCCATATCTATTTTATCGATAATTCCAACATCATCAGACTTTGGAAATGATCGTCCCATACTGGTTTGTTGTTTTGTTGGTGCGACTATTAGAACTTCGGAAAAGTCAATGATGGCTTCAGCGGCAGCTCTAATTCCGGGAGATAAAACACCATCGTCATTTGTGATCAGAATGAGTGGTTTCATGAATGATTACTTCCAAAAAGCATTGTTTTTATAGTCTCTTTTAACTTTTCAAATCCAACACAAGCACAAAAGAATATCGTGGAATTTTGTCGGTCTTGAAAAGCTTCAATATATTCGGCTGAAAAAAATGTTTCAGCATCCGAACGTAATCGATTTATCGCTATTCCATTAGAGTCAATAAGCAATTGCGGACATACGCTATCCGCAAACATTGTAGATTGCACATAATTACTAACGACCACGTGTTCAGCTTGTTTGTAATACCCAACGGCTCCAGCTTTTCCGATATACAAGTGATCCAAAATATTATCGCATATAACATCGGGCAACTTGTAACCTGGTTGTGTTTTCGGTACACTTAGATTATCACAGGAATCACAAAGCCCATAACAACGTCTTTTGCATTCAGTTTGATAATGCCAAATCCGATTGGCAGTTAGTTGTCGTGGTCTCATACTAACACTTATCTTTTCTTTATTAAGGATATCCAGTGCCTCATTAAATAATCTATTTACATTTACTTGGCTATTGATTAAATCAACAAACTCTTTGCCAATCAATAAATATTGTGTGTGTCCTTCATAGAACAAAACGGACATATTCCAGAAATGATTAACGATAGCATCGAGTATAAACTCGTTGAATTCCGAAAAGTTTTTTGCGTTACTATGGCACTTAAGAATTAGTGTACGTACCTCTTGAAAATGATCATTTAAAGATGAAGAATAGCAACTGTTTTTTGTAAATTGCTTTGCGGCTACCCTGATTTCTTCGATCCAACTTTCGACAACTTTCAAGGGTGGCCGTTCAATATTGAACATTACGTCGTTTCGAGTTGAATGTGGAATACTTAAACGAATATGTTTCGTGTATGGCTTTGAAATTATGGGAATTGCACATTTATAAAAGCGTTTATCGTCAGCCACATCATAATCAACAAACATAAAAACAGGTACGTATCTTCGGCCAGTTCGTTCTTGTGCAAGTTTGCATGATTCAACTAAATAAAATATGGGTTCAATTATCGCAATTGTTGGGAAAATATTGGGTTGGTGTGCCATTAAAATAATATTTGCACCACCGCGAAGCTCGTGTATTCTACTACAAATATCTTCAGAAAGAGAACCCGCTTTGGTGTGGAACTGTTCGATGAGGTCTGCTATTTCGATATTATGTTTATTTGAAGATTTGTATTGACATAACTCGTTGACAAAAGTGTCAATCGTAGTGTGACTAATATGAGAAAACATATTTGTCAACACTTCGTTCGCACTAAAATCCGAATGAAGTATTTGCCAACAGTTCATTATCCTTTCATTTTTATCCATATATTCATGTTCTTTTTAAATATAGCGTTGGGCAGTGTTGATTATCATTTACGGAAATTATTTTGTTGTCTTCACTTGTGCAATCTTACCAATCGCCCTTCACAATACCAAACCGCGCACTGAAAACTACCAATTAAAATATCCAACATAACATCTGTATCTCATCAAACACCAAAATTTACAAACAAAAACCAACAAACTAATCAGTCACACTCAAACAAATCGAAACACCTCCTGAATTGTACAACCAAACTCTGTTTAAACTCAGGGCAAAAGCACTTGCTTTTAGAGTAGGATTTCTCAAGTATAGCAACATAAAGATTAGATGTTGCGTAATAATAGATAGCTGTATTGTCTTTGTGGATCGGTTATTTTTCTATTTTCTTCAACTATTTTCTGTATTTTCATATACTCTTTATACTATTTTTTCCCAAAATAAAGTAAGTGCTTTTTCCCTGTGTTTAAACTGACTTTAGGAACCGTCAATAAATAATTTGACCATATTGTAGCGAGTTTTTTGGGTTTTTGACGATAGAAATGGTCAAATTATTTCCTGACAGATCCTTAGGAAATAACGTCTCTTTTGAGGATAAAACTGTTGGTTTGTCTTTTGATGGTTTGGCGAAAAAGCGTTTAATGCTAAAATTTACAAGTGAAGGGGTATTTTAGACTTAAAGAAGTGAAAAACAGATTCTGTATTTAAAAAAATTCAAAGAACACAGTTTTGACCCATTCACCAACGAAATAAAACATATCCAGCATATCCAAGTGTTCCAGTAGTGCCGCGTATATTGATTCAATCATAGCAACTAAGGGGCCTTCTATTTTTTCTGCATAAGTCTCAGTGAGTAACAGCTAATCCACCAACACAACACACTACATAGCGCCACCACTGCTTATGCGTTTCCAGTTTATCTGAGCAAGGTATAAGTAGCATATTTGTTTACTTCAACACAGCTTCTATATATGAAAGATCTATTGCATGGACTATATATCAGCACAACAAGCAACAGAAAAATGGGACGTATCTGCCCGCAGGGTACAGGTTCATGCAAAAGCAGGACATATTGAGGGAGCAGTCCGTTTCGGTCATGTTTGGATGGTTCCCAAAGATGCTGAACAGCCAAAAGATGGACGTGTCACCACAGGCGAATGGATTGGTTATTGGCGCAAGCCAAAAACAACAAGAGGGAATAAATAATGCTGTCTAAGAATACGAAGATATACGCAGGTTGCCATCCGAACGACGAAGCCGTTGTTGCGCAGACGTTAGAGCGGCTCCGTTCAGCAGGATGGGCTGATGTCTCCGTTTTGTCGCTATTAACCGACCAAACCGCATCTTTGGAAATGATCCAACAGAGCGGAATGGTGCTACTGTTTTTAAGTATATCTTTCGCGCGCGATGAACGGTTGATGCTTGAAAAATTTGCTTACGCCGCCACCATTGTGCGCAAGCCCTTTATACCCGTGTGGTTGGACAGCCCCGCAGATATAAAAGCGGATTACGAAGACATAAATTGCGATAAACAGCTGTTAAGTGCGCTGGAGATGCTCACGGCTAAGCACACGGGCACAACGCCAGACAAGCTCGTTCCCGTATTGGAGCAATATACAGTGGACGACATTCCCTATACGCTCTCCTACCCGCAATTTTGCGAAAAGCCCTGCGAGGCTTATGAAGGCGGCAAGCCGTTCATCTTCATCAGCTATGCGCACAATGACGCTCCCAAAGTATATCCTGTGATTAAGGAGCTGTATGAATCCGGTTGGGATTTGTGGTACGACGAAGGGATAAAAATAACGGAGCGCTTTTTGCCCGTCATTGCGCACCATTTACAGCTGTGTTCGGCATTCGTGCTGATGCTGACCAACTGTTGCCTTGAACGCCCCTTTATAATAAATTATGAACTTGAATACGCGCAAAAGCTCGGCATCCCAATTATCACCGTATTATTGGAGGATTTAAGCCCGCCGCAGTGGTCGCGGGCGAATGCCGATCGGCTTTCGGCAAACTCAGTAAAGCCGTATGAGCTTCAAAGCAATATAGAAAACTTAGGCTTACCGAACCGCGGATCCCGCACGGCATTGCCACCCGCCGTTAAACACAATATAATTTATGACGTTGCCCTGCCGCCGGAGCTACAGGGGTTTGAGTGCATTGTACGCGAAAATACCATCACCATCGTTAAGTATTTCGGAAACGACGCAGAAGTAATCATTCCCGAAACCGTTACATCACACGACAATATTGCGACATTCAGAATCGGTTCGATCTTTAGCGAGGCATTTATGGGTTGCAAGAAAGCGGAGAGTATACAGATTCCGCTGAGCGTCACGATGATCGGTAGCAGAGCGTTTTCGGGCTGTTCGGCGTTGAGAAGTGTCGCTATACCCGAATACGTCACCCGCATTGAGGAGTTCACGTTTTTCGGCTGTGCCTCTTTAAGCGAAATCACCATTCCGCCCAACGTTACCGAAATAGGCAAGGGAGCGTTCGCATATTGTAAAGCCCTGTCGGACATCACTCTTCCGCAGGGCATTTCGGTCATCAGCGATTTGCTTTTCAGAGACTGCATATCGCTAAAAAGCATCGAAATTCCCCCGAACGTGAGGAAGATCGGTTCCGGCGCTTTCTATAACTGCGGCTTGGAGCAAGTCGTTATTCCTGGCAACGTCGAAATAATTGACTTCGGCGCGTTCGGCCGTTGCTCGGATTTAATCGGTGTTGTTATGATGGAGGGCGTAAAAACGATCCTTGAATGGGCGTTTTACGAGTGTACGTCGCTTAAATCGATTGAGATACCCGACAGTGTAGACACCGCAAACAACGGCGTGCTGTTCGGTTGCACGTCCCTTGCTAAGGGCAACCTTCCGCAAAGGGTGCGGAACTCAAAGCACATCTTTGAGGAAGTGACTCTCGGCGGCGGGAAGTTACGTTTGGAGGATTGGCTTGATTTATGCAGACATAAAAACCCAGCGCAATTGTCTGAGGAGAGCATTGACCCCGTTTTACCTAAGGCCGCCGAAAAGCCGAGGGCGCTGGTATGCTGCGCGGAGGAGGACGTTTCCTGCATTAAGGATTTAGTAATCGGCTTATATTGGGAGGGCTTTAACGTTTACTATGAAGCAGCACCGACCAAACAAGCGTTGGAAGACAGCAACTGCGTATTGACGTTCTTTTCGAAACACACGGCAAATTCCGTTCGAACGATGGAAACGCTTAAGCAAGCCGTCGAGTTTGGCATTTCCCGAATCATACAAGTTTTTTTACATGATTGCTTCGATTGGCCTGCGGAATTTCGGGGTAGGCTACACGGCAGGCAAGTCATCATTCAAAGCTTAAATTCGGAAACCGAATTTGTGGGTAAAATCCGCGATAGTCTGCGGTATTTCGGATGCACCCAGAAGCATACGCGCGGCTTCGATGTAAGGAAAACGGACGGCGACGTTGAAATCGTGCGGTTCAACCCGACGGATTTCCCGCACGTCATCATCCCCAAAACGTTTTTAAACCCTCCGCTTCCCGTGACGCATATCAGCAAAACGGCTTTTTTTGAATGTAAAACCGTAAAAAGCGTCATAATTCCCGACAGCGTCACAGACATTTCCGACAGAGCCTTTTCGGGCTGTATCTCCTTAGAGCGGGTCAAAATTTCCGACGGCGTTACGTGTATTAGGGAATATACCTTCAACACTTGCAAAAGCCTGCGAGAGGTTAATATCCCGAACAGTGTCAACAAAATCGGCGCGGGTGCGTTTTGGCAGTGCGAATCGCTGGAGTACATCGAAATACCCGACAGCGTTACGGATATCGAAAAGAACGCTTTTTACTCTTGCGGCGGATTAAAGGAAATTATTTTGCCCGACAGCGTTGTGAAAATGGGCGAGAGTATGTTTATGCATTGTGCGTCGCTCCGTAGCGTCAAGCTACCAAAGCATATCACGGAAATCGGCGACAGCTTTTTCAGATATTGTCAAAAACTGGAGAATATAACCATTCCAGACGGCGTTAAAAGTATCGGTGGTGAGGCGTTCCAAAGCTGCGAATCGCTGGAGAGTGTAGTCATACCGAGGGGTGTGAAAAAAATGGGGTGGATGGTGTTTGAGAATTGCAAGGCGCTTAAATACGTTTCACCCATCCCTGATTCAGTAGTCAATGCGTACAGCGACTACACGAGGGACAACAATTCCGAGTACGGCGATTTTTATCAGGGAATGTTCGTAAATTGTAAAAACTTGGGCATGGTTTTCAACGAAAGTAAAACCGTTCTTTATAACTACCCGTCGCAAAACGCTTCTGAAACATTCACCGTGCTGCCAGGCGTCAGAATCAATGCCGACGCTTTCGAGGGTTGCGAAACGCTGAAGCGCGTCATATTCGCGGACGGCAGAGCGGAAATCGACTATGCGTCCTTCGCGGGATGCAAATCTCTGGAAACCGTCGTATTGCCTGAGGGCATTGAGAAAATCGACAAATACGCTTTTTATAACTGCGAAGCCTTAACCGAAATCCGCGTCCCCGAAAGCGTTTCGTTTTTCGGAAGACGCGCGTTTTGGAATTGCAAATCGCTGAAGAGCGCAAACATTCCGTTGCGAACCAAAATCATCGGAGACAGAATTTTCGCGGGTTGCAAATCGCTAAAAAGCATAAATATTCCTGACGGCACCGTAATTATAGAGGATTTGGCGTTCTTCAACTGCCAGTCATTGACCGAAATCAACATTCCGGACACCGTCGAAAAAATCGGGCAGTCCACTTTTAATAACTGTCACTCGGTGGAGCGCATCATTATACCAAACGGCATAAAATCAATCACGCAGTGGATGTTCGCGTGGTGCAAATCGCTGACGGAGATTACGATTCCTGAAAGCGTGACGGAAATCCTCCAAGGCGCGTTTAAAGGTTGTAAGTTGCTTACAAGCGTAAATATCCCCGCCGGCGTCGCAAGGATTGATAATAACGCCTTCGAAATGTGCGAAATGCTGGAGACTTTGGAAATCCCGCACGGTGTGCAAACCGTTGCAAAGGAAACGTTCGCTAAATGTTACAGGCTTAGCAAAATAACGATTCCGGACAGCGTTAAGAAAATCGAGCGCGCCGCCTTCTATAGCTGCCAAGCATTAACGGAATTGGCGGTTCCTGACAGCGTCACGATCATCGAGGAAGGAGCATTTTCGAATTGCAGAGGACTGCAGAGCGCTACAATTCCCGACGGCATGGCGGTGCTCAAAAACTGGCTTTTCGCGCATTGCGATGCGCTGGAGCATATCCTCCTCCCAGAAGGCATAACAACCCTCAGCGAAGGCGTTTTTCTTAACTGCACGTCGCTTAAAAGCATAACCCTGCCGCAGAGCTTAGAAGTCGTTGCCAGCTGCGCATTCGAGGGCTGCGCGGCCTTATCCGAGGTAATAGTCTTAAACAAAAAAGTAAAAATCGTAGAGGACGCATTCAACGGTTGCGCCGTTACGCTCGTGAACCTAACATATCGGGACGGCGATCGATATATCGGCGTTGAGGAATATAAGGACAGCGATTTGACGGAAATCATCATCCCCTACGGTGTCGTAAACATCCACAGAAACGCATTCGAGAACTGCGGAGCGCTTAAGAAAATCGTCATGCCGGACACCGTACGGTACATCAGTATTAACGCTTTCCGCAATTGCGCGGCTCTGGAAACCGTTGTTTTTTCTAAGAACACGGAAAGAATCGGCGCTTGGGCGTTTGAAAAATGCGAATCGCTGACAGAAATCGTCTTACCGGACGGCGTTACCCGCATCGGCACCGAAGCTTTTTTAAACTGCGTTAATTTAACAAAGGTCGTCATCCCAGATAGCGTGAGATATATCGGTGACGGCGCGTTTTGGCGCTGTAATGCGTTGACTGAGCTGAACATCCCCGCGCATGTGAGTTATAAGAAGAATATCTATACCGATTTGGTACCTTGGTAAGGGAGGTGCATTAATACCCGGATTTGCGAACTGGAAAGAGCTTTATCGGCTGTAAGTCCTGCAATTAACCGACATTGCGGTCAATGATTTTTTTAGATGATGGTGCATTATTTAAAGCTGTGAGTGAAGGTTAAATACTTCAAAAATTGATAGCCCGTAAACTGGCCGAATGGGTTGAAGCTTTTGAGGAAGAACAGACCCTGTTCCAAGCTGGCAAAGAACCCAAAACCATTAGAGCTGACAAAACCTAACCAACCTCCAAACCCTATGGCTGAGGAGTAAACGGCTTGATTCAAAGTTCGAGTCTGAAGTGGGATGTTAAGAATAATTCTCAATAAATCAAATAACTGCGGATCCTTGAAAACATTAAACGGAACAACTGACTCCTCAGATAATTTAGTGTTCACTATTTCCTGACGCTCAAATGGTTTACACATTATTTGACGACGTAGTTCTTTTGTACTATGATGTATTACCTCTAAAAACTGATGAGGCGCGTATATATTATGCAAATGATGTTGCAACGCGAAACCTGCAGGTTTGTCTGAGTGTTTTAGAGAACACCTTTTTGGTTATAACACCTTTGACTGGCTGTTGTTTTCTTCGCAGTTCATCATTGAATTAGTCGATGCATCATTCTTTGGATCCTTTTCAGGCACAGAGATACAGTTTACCTTTCGAAAATATAACGGCAGGTTTACCTTTCGAAAATATAACGACAGATAAGGCAGAAAAAGGAAAAAGAGGGCTGTGATGGCGATGTCTCCATTTCTTTAAAGTTCAAACCCTGCCCTCGGCACCACTCCATCCTTTTGGGAACTGCCTGCGAAGGAATTTGTGGCTTTGGACAAACATGCGAAAGATTACTATTTTCGTTTACGAAACAACTTTACATTACCATTATCAAAACTAGTATGCTCTTCAAAACCAGCCTCAATGAGACTAACAGCTTCAGCGGGTGTCTTTGCAATTTTGCATATGTAACCTTTGTCTTCACCTACAGAAATAAGCTGAGTGTATAACAATGTGTTCTTAATGTTCTTATGACCAAGCACCTGCATAACATGCAAAATATCTTTTGTCTTATCATATTCCGTCGTACCTTTCCAGTGGCGTAGCGTGTGGATTGTTATTTGATTTAATCGAGGGTTACATAGTTTAACTGCGAGTCTTTTGCGGTCATGCTCAAAGGTACGCCGAAGATTATTCAGGTTCTTATAATGGTTAAAGATACGCTCAGTAGTTTTAGGGTAACATTCCAGCATATTTTGCAGTTTCTTAGATAGTTGAAATCGTCGGGGGTTGCTGTTTTTCTCGGCTCTAATGCTTAATGTGCGACCCTCAAAATCAATGTCTGTCCATAGTAGATCATAGATTTCACCCGCTCTTGCACCTGTCTCTTTAGCAATCAATAGTAGCAAGCCGATTTCTTTGTGGACTCCAGCGATCAGGTCGTCTATTTCTCGCTCCTGAGGTATGAAGGGCAATTCTCTTACTGCTTCATACCAAGGCCGATTCCAAGTATAGCCGTACTGTTTAGCATAGAGATCATACGCAAACACTACTACTTGTTTCTGGGACGCCTTCCAGCAATCTTGACTGGCAATAACTGCTTTGACACTTTCAGGGTCAGCTAAGTCCGCATTGAGCCGTAGTAACCGTATTAAAGCTGATTGTCGTCGTTCCATAGTTGATTGTTTGTAGCCTTGTTTCTGCATCCAATGGATATGTTCAGTTATTTTCGCGACATTGCCCACATTCAGGTTTGATGTGTTTGTGGGCTCCAAATTTTTCGCGTCCAAAGCGCTTATTTGGTTGCCATCACCACTGCCATTGATGCTTTTAAGCTTTGGCGGGAACGAATATCTATGGGTACAATCTCGACACAAATAACGCTGAATTTCTGAACCATCCAACATATAGCGCTTGCTGGCACGGTACGACCGCGTAGAACCACACTTTGGACACACAGAAGGGGTAGCCTGACCCCCCTCAGATACATCCAGCGTTAAAAAGCCATATTGACACTCAGTCATAAAATAACTGCCCCTATGCTACCCTCTTGATAATGCCAAGTTGGATGTGCACGTCTTGATTCTTCAAAACAACCTCTGCACTGACGCCACACCTCACCATTAGGCAACTTTACCTCATACTCAACAGAGTGATTGCGACAATTGCCGCATGGTTCAGCTGATCTAACGCGCTTAAAAACAACTTCAGATTCAAGAGAAACGGGTGGTTTTTGATATTGCAACTGCATCTCTTGATTAACTTGTTGTTTGCAACCCTGTATATTGTTGCTATCGCTGCTTTGTTTTTCTTGTAATATGGTGTCATTTTGGCCGATATCGAGCATATCACGCAAAACTGGAAAATCCACACTGCCCCCGTTAGAAAAAGTTCCAGCTGGACTAAATTCACTTTTGGCGTTTTGCGAGATATGGTTGATATCGTCGAAAATCAGCGTTTTTTGCAAATATTCGACGCAGTCTGTGGAATCAGTTATTTTGTGTTTATACCAGTCTATTTTTAGATTGATGTATCCATCTACTTGTTTCTTGTCAATTTTTGGTTTTTTACGAAAGTGAACTACTCGCCCCTTCCGGGGCGAGCATCACTGGTTTCGATTTACGCATGTTTAGGTTCGTGCATGTTTAGGTTCGTGCATGTTTAGGTTCGTGCATGTTTAGGTTCGTGCATGTTT
>NZ_WRFL01000024.1:0-30921 GCF_009778815.1 Candidatus Bathycorpusculum sp. | reverse complement strand
CATCACCAATTTAAAGCCTATTTACATATATCTTTTATAGACGTAGAGAGATGCAGAGGCAAAGAGAGAAGAATAGGGAAGGTACCCCCTCCCTCCCCCTATGGGTATACAAAACCGTATTCAAGCCGAACGCTCCAAACGTGTTATAGCCTTTTCCATCGCTATGATTTCTGCTCTATATACCTCAATTTCTTTAGCCGTATCCTCCGGATCCTCAGCAGTTCCCTCACTAAGTGCTCTCTGCAATATTTCTATCTCTTGAGTATACTGCAGCATCTCTTTCTTACACAAGGTTATCGAGAGTATCTTAAGAACACCCATCTCATCCTCAGTCTTAGCAAGCCGATCCGTCAAACTACTATTAATCGTCTTAAGTGCCGCTATTTCCTTCTGGCTCTCAACCACCGCATTGTCTAGGTCGGATATTTTCTGGGCCGACTTGCCATTGGTGTTAACGACTTCGGTGAGCATGAGGAATTTGTAGGTCTTCTGCATCGCCTCCTCCACACGAGGTTTCAGTCGGTCGTCGCCGCCATACTGATGTTCAATATCGCCCACATGTCCCATCATCGCCTCTTTGGTTTTCCCCAGTATCTCAGCATCAACTAAGGCATCCTCAAAGCCATCCCGAAGACTCTTAGGCGAAAAACCAGTAATATTGTCATAACCAGCTTTCTTAATCAAAGTCGATATGATCTGGCTTATGCCTGTGGAATCCAGAAAACCCTCACGTCCCTTAAAGAAGGGCTCATTTTTTTTAGGGTTAAGTTTACTTTTAAGTACTTCTCCTCGGATTTTTTTGTAGGCGGCAAATTCTTGTGCGATCTCAGGTGTTGTGGCACCGTGCCAGATCTCACCCGTTTTTTCCCTGCAACCCTTGTAGTATTTGAAGGGTTCAGTGGGCATTGTAGACCAGTCATTTTCAGCTATATCTATTGGTGCTACCCCATTTTGGAATGCAATGGCAATGAGAAGGCGGTCACGGGGGGACTCACAAAAACTATAGATTTCACGGCACATGGCATTGTCTGGGCTGAATTTATCCGTCTTACGCTTTTTACTATATTTCATAGTACCAAGATCAAGGCTGAATTTTTTAGAATTGTTGGAGAAGAAGCCCTGAATTCGGCCAATATGTGTTTTTACACTCCTACCTGTCTGTGTCTCTTCCAGCATTTTTTTGTAGACTCGTACTTTGCGTTCATAATAATCTGCGGTTTCGTCGTCGGCTTTAATCTGTGTTTTTCGGTTAGCAATAACCTGATCAGGGTCTTCGCCCAGCCATAGAAAAAACTTTGCGAGTCGGGAGTAGTAGTCTTTTTTTGTTGTGTCTGCTAGAGTTTCAACAGTATTTGTGTATGTGTTAAAATCGCTTAGGGGTTTGCCGAATCTTTGTTCAAATAAATAGCCTACACTTTCTTCATATTTTTTTCGAGGCATTTAATCCACAGATTAAATAATGTAGTTACAGTTACATAAATATTTTTATTAAATATGTGTGTTACCTGAAACAATATAGCCGGCCCAACCCAAACTCGAAGACGCATTACTATCGGGATGACTAGTTAGGGCTTCTTCAAGCAAAGATAGACCCGCTAATACCAACACCAAAAGCATAACCCAAACCCCAAATAAAACAAAAACACGTTTCCTGATTTTTCTCACAAAAAACACTCTGATGACTCCTATCGATTCTATTTAGAAGAAAAACAAAAACAATACCGATTGGGAATTGGGACATAAAACAGTTTGTTGTAACCTACACTATCACACAAACACCCAAAAATACCCAACCCCTTGACAACAGGCTTAATTGCCAGAGACAGCTACACCTATCTGATGTTTGAGATTAAAACGCTCTGCGAACCCGATTATGGTTTTGCTGTAGAGTTAGCCAATACCATGAACTGGCACATGGCTAATGAGGATTTCGAATTTATGGCTTCCTTAGAACCCGGCGGATGTTTTCTTCTAAGCGATGACACAAAACCTGTTGGTATAGCAACCTGTATCAGCTATGACAAACTCGGCTGGTTTGGTAACCTGATTGTTAGAGAAAACTACCGCAAAAAAGGCGCCGGAAGCGCACTTGTCACCCACGCAGTAAACTATCTACACCACAAAGGCGTAGAAACAATCGGACTATATGCATACCCCCATCTGGTGGCTTTCTATAGCAAATTAGGCTTTAACCCCGACATCGATTTCTCAGTCCTCCACAATCAAACCCTCTCCACTATTACCGCAAAAACTCTACCAAAAATCACAAAATCTGAACTACCCGCTATAGCCAGATTTGACCGCTCCTTTTTTGGCGGCAACCGAAAAAAACTCCTCCAATCAATCATCCTAGGCCCCGACAACACAAGCTGCCATATATCAAAAGACGGCCAAACCTTGGGCTATGTCACAGCTACAGTTTATGAGAAAGCCGCCTGGATTGGACCTCTAATCTGCCAACCCCAAAGACCCGATATCGCAGCCGCACTTGTTAACTCAGTGCTAAGCGAACTGACAACAAAACAAGTCTACACCGTAATCCCAAAAAAAGATCCAACACTCTCTGAGCTATTTTTTAGAGCGGGCTTTAGCGAAGACTTTTTTGTTACAAGAATGTTTTTAGGCCAAACAAGTACAAAAAATTGTATATACCTGACTGAATCATTAGAACGAGGATAATTTATGGAAGATCCCGGCAAATTTTTGCTCACAGATTTTTTAGCAACATCGTTCCCAACAATACAAACAATTGTCAAAGGTGCCTCAGCACTAAGGGGACAAAACAAAAACCGCAAAATCACCCTGTTCCAATACACCAACGACAAAAAAATCTCGGTGCCCTTTGAAGACGAACACTTCTACCTCCGCGGATCAGTCGAATACGCCAATCCCCAACTAACAGTTGAAGAAGTGCAGGGTATCCTCGCAACGCGTCTGCTTGCTACCTGTGCCAATTACTATCTCGAACACGGCCTCCACACTCCTACACAAGATGCCCTTCAAGAGATCTCCGAAGCTCTCCAAAAGCCTCCCAAGGGCTACATTGTGCCTTTTCTGTTAAACACCGATGATGTCGAACTCGACCGCTACTCCATGAACCCCCTAAAACAATCCATCATAGACAGTGGTCAAAGCGCAATTCCTGCCGCAAACGCCACCACTGAGGGCTTAAAAATCGATCAAGCGTACGCCAAAAAATATAGTGGTTCTTTGATTTCAAAAAAAGAAACTGATCTAATCACAGAGACCCTAAACACAAACAATACTTCCTACCTTGATTTTGTAGACTCCATCAAGTGCCACCAGTTATCTGAGCTCTCTGTGTTTTTCAACATAAACCTCTCTTTGTATAGTCTACGCCTGCCGCTCTCGACTCTAAAAGCTGAGGACAAAACCGGTTTGCTCCACTACATAATAAGCCAAAGCAACCATGACTATGCCTCAGTGGAGCAGGCCTACACTTGTATGGGCCGAAGCATGAATAAACGCACCACCCTTCTAACTGTGCCCCACTCCAAAAAGGGCTATGGCTCTAAACGTGCCGCACGAGGCAAACTGCATTTTGAAAACAACAAATTTCATGATGCCACCATCACCTACAAAACAACCTCTCTCTACCCAAACGATATAGATCCCCAAGACATAGCTGTCGCTGTATGCGAGGACAAATTCAGCATAGCTGGCGAAAAATTTGCTGAGTATAGCTTTAATGAAACAGCTTCCTCACCCCAGTTTTTCCTCTACTCTTTGGCTTCCCCCGAGGACGCCGCAATTTGGCACGGTGTAGGTGCTGTTGGTTCTTCTCAGCTGTTGCAAAGCTATACTAACGCACGCAACGCCTGCCGAACCGACCAATTTATCAAAGATCTAAACCAAAAATACAACCTCAACGTTGGGGTACCTTTACAATTTAACCTCTCCCCCGATGGTCTTTGGAGCCACCCTACGTACCACAATATCGATGCCAGTATAGGTAGCATCGAAAACCTCTCGGATTTGGTTAATAGAGGCATAAAACTCGAATACCTCTCCAACTTTAAATAACCGGAGCCAGCACTATGCCCAGCCTAGACTACTATCTCTTTCGCATAATGCGCATACTCAACTATCTGCCCATAAACCCCCTAAGTCTAGGCAATCAAAAGAAAATTTTTCTTGCATACTTTAAAGACTTCGATAAAGTGCCTGCGGTAAGGGACCTATTTGGCGACCAAACAACCGAGGTGCTAAGCAATCTAAAAGTGGAACTAAGCTGGCTAAACGGTTACATGTACGTAGACGGCAACGACGGACACCTAGTCATAAGCAAAACATATCTCCACAGTGGCGATCGAACCGAAATCTATCTTGATTTAATCCATGAACTCTGTCATGTGAAACAATTTATGGAGGGCAAAGAACTCTTTGACCCACGCTATGCCTATGTAGACCGCCCCACAGAAATTGAAGCTTATCGTTACTGCACAAAAGAAGCCCGAAGGCTAGGATTTAGCGAAGAACGCATCCGATGTTACTTACGTACAGAGTGGATGAACGACCAAGATTTTGAGCGCCTACTAAAAGTGGTCCTCTAGATCACTAAACTTTCCTGGTAAACCTTTAGCATTTTCTGTGCACATATTTCCCAGGTAAATTTCTCAGAAACAAACCGACGTCCACTAACCCCCATTCTTGCACGCAAACTAGCATCCCCTAAAAGTTTTAACAATGCCTCTGCTAACTCATCAACCCGGCCACGATCTACCAACAACCCTGTCTCACCATTGCACACAGCCTCCTTAACTCCTCCAATGGCAAAACCCACAACAGGCTTACCCGACGCCTGAGCTTCAAGAAAAACAATTCCCTGTCCCTCATGAAGCGAGGGCAAAACAAACACATCTGCACAATTATAAAGCAAAGGCAACACCTCATCTCTGACCCGGCCCAAAAAAACAAAATTAGCGCTCAACCCTGCAGATTTTACTATTTCCTCAATGCGTCCTCGAAGCGGGCCCTCACCTGCAACCACAAACTTGACATCTGACCACTGAGCCACCACCACTTTTGCAGCCTCAACCAAAAAGTGCAGTCCCTTACGGGCAATCAAACTGCCCACAAAAAGCACATAAAGTCCAGTATCACCTAACCCAAACTGCCGCCTAGTAGCTTCCATATTTGCCGGTTTGAATCTCTCAATATCCACCCCGTTTGGAACAATTCTAACTTTATCTGCATCTATATTGTAGTATTGCTGGATTTTCTCAAACGCATAATCCCCAATAGTCACAACTAGATCTGCCTCATGGGCCATCTGTTTTTCCAACCCCGCAAGACGCCGCATAAAACCATTTGCCACTCGATCTCTAAAGCTCGGATAACCACTCAGTTTTGCCTGCTCATACTCATCAGCAAGAGTCCCATGAACCGTGTGAATAAACGGCGTTTTAATACCCAACACTCTAAGCTTTCTAGGCAACCCATACCCACTAACAGCATGAGCCTCAAAAACATCTACATCTAAACTGGCCGCATTTTTTGTGAGACTTCGATTAAATTCCCAATTATCCAACGGAAAAACAATATCTGACGAACGACAGGGAACAACAGATACACCCTCCACAGCAACAGCTGTTTTGAAACCTGCCTTAGTTCCACAATAAACCCTAATATCAACTTGGCTCTCCAATAGCTTCGCTGTCTCCATTATACGCCGCTCAACACCCCCAAAGTAGAGATGCGGAGGTTGCGTATTTAGAACCGCCAAACGAAACTTCGCCATCTATCCCACCACTACTATACCTCTACTGTAAGCCAAAGCCTCCTATAAACCAACACAATACCCAAACAACCAAACAAACACAGCCTCAGCCACAACAACAATTACTCTGACCTCTCACAGAGATTAACGGTTTTGTCACCGCTAAATAACCCCAAAGCAACTAACGGATAAAAAATTGAATGGATAATTATGGATGAAAAATGGATTATGGTGTTGGGCAGATGGGCAGTACCGTTTTTTGATAGGTTTCATTTAGTACTTCTGCAATTCCAAGATAGATCGCGCTAGATCCACAGATGATCCCCTCAATGCCTGTGATGGTGTTGAGCCATGTGGGATTTCCCAAAAGTTCCCCTGCCGACAAAAGGAAGAACAACACAAACAAGCTTGCGAACACAAACTGCAATGCACGATTGGCTTTTAGAGTGCCAAAAAACATTGCAAAAGTGAACACTCCCCACACAAAAAAGTAAGATGCCATGGCGAGTGCTGAGGGTGCAATGAGCCCATCAAATATGGTTAATTTGGGTAAAAGCAACAGACCTACAAGAGACCACCAAAATAGTCCATAAGAACTAAAGGCGACTGTACCAAAAGTGTTGCCCTTTCGGTATTCCATAATACCCACAATTAGCTGTGCTAAACCGCCGTAAGCCAACCCCATTGCTAAAATCATAGTGTCAAGTGGAAACAAACCTTCATTATGTAGATTGAGTAGAACCGTGGTTAAGCCAAAGCCTAAAAGTCCAAGAGGTGCAGGATTAGCCAATTTAGTGCTCATTGTTATTCGCTGTCCGCTTTAACTTATACATATTTATGCTTTTCCACAGATCTTTCTTTGATTGTCCTGCTATATAGCGATATTTAGCTTATAGTATATCATAACCATTTCTATTGGTATCGCTCAACATTTGAGAGATGAACCAGTAAGAAAAAAATTGATGGATCAGAACGATTTTCTCTGTATGTTAGTGAGTTTCTTTTTGAATTTTATCAAAAAATGCAATTGTTTCCGGAACGGTAGTCACGATTTTGGTTTGGGTATCGGTGAAGGGAACTCTATTGAGATGTTCGGGTTCCTGCTCGAAGGCCTCAAACGCTTCCATGTTGGGTGTATCATAAACTGCCCATGCTTGGTGTCCCCAGCGGTCAGTCCATACCCCTATAACCTTAATGCCGTATTTAGTTGCTAACATATCTACTTTTTTTAGCCACTCCCTAGTTATCTCCAGGTTTTTTGGATTACCTATTGGACAACTCTCAGGGGCGTGCGTATAAACCTGTAATATATGCATCTTTTTTTCTCACAGGGTGCTAAACTGTCACATGCCCGTTTAAACATCTTTCCGAAAGATGTAACAAAAAAAGTAAACAAGTTGAGCCCCTAAATAGAGCCGTTTGTTTTCACAGATTAGCGTTTGCCGATGGTGCTGTTACTTTTTAGCTCGACTTGTAACCCATTTACCGATTTCTATAATGGAGAACACTATAGCTCCAAACAGTGTTGCTATACCCCAATCGATTAACTCTGGCGTATGTACATTAAAGATAGACTGTAAACCCGGCGCATATAGAATTACCAACTGTAGCGCAAACGAGCCAAGTATTGCATACCATAAGTACTTGTTTTTGAAAACACCAACCTTGAACACAGGATACTTTAACGATCTCATGGAGAGCGCTATAACCAGCTCCATAACTATCATAGCAGTTAATAACTGAGTTCGGGCTGTGAGCAAAGCCATCTCGCCTATCCATGGCTTATGCATAAAGTATGCTGTTAGTAGCAACGTTGACATAATCACTGGCATGGCGGTGAGATAGACTTTGACTTCTTTGCTAAAGATGCTCTCTTTTGGTTTGCGCGGTTTGCGCTCCATCAAGTCAGGGTCTCCGGGATCCACGCCTAAAGCGATTGCGGGTAAGCCATCAGTAACTAGGTTCATCCATAACAACTGGACTGCAGTTAGTGCAATAGCCGCACTGCCTATGGCTTCTCTACCCTCCAAGGTAGCGCTTAGCCCTGGATTGAATATATTTGCCAGATAGGGCACAGCAAGGATCACTATTAGCATGACAATGATTTCCATGATGTTACATTGTAGTAGGTAGGTGAGATATTTTTTGATGTTCTCAAAAATTTCTCTACCTTCCCGTACCGCTTTGACGATGCTGACAAAATTATCATCAGCAAGAACAATATCTGCGGCTTCTTTGGAGACTTCTGTGCCACTGATACCCATCGCTATACCTATGTCACTCATTTTAAGTGCTGGCGCATCGTTGACTCCATCACCGGTCATCGCGACAACTTGATCTTTTTGTTTCCAGGCTTTGACAATACGCATCTTATCTTCCGGTGAAACCCGGGCATAAATTACCACTCCCTCTACGACATCTGCGAGTTGTTCATCAGTCATTTTTTCAAGTTCCTGACCGGTTAGCACTTGGTTGTCAGATGTGTTTTGGTCTAAAAGTCCGAGTTCTTTGCCCACTGCAGTAGCAGTGAGTTTATGGTCGCCTGTAATCATGACGACATGTATGCCTGCTTTTTTGCAGACTACTATGGCATCTTTGACCTCTGGGCGGGGCGGATCAATCATGCTTATGATGCCTACAAATACAAAGTCTTTTTCCATGTCTTCGGTGAATTTCGTATCGGTGGGGAATTCTTTGTAGGCAAATGCAAGGTTGCGCAATGCCTGTTGGGCTAGTTCTTCGGTTATCTTGAAGTATTTGGTGTAGTCTTCTTTGGCGAAGGGTTCTATTTTCCCGTTGAGTAAAATTTTGTTGCAACGTTCCATAATTATTTCGGGGGCGCCTTTCATGTAGACAATTTGTTTGTCTTCTTTGGTGTGGATGGTGGTCATGCGTTTGCGTTCCGAGGAAAAGGGTACTTCGTTTATGCGTGGTTGTTCTTTGTCAAGAGTTTCTTTTTGGATATTTGCTTTTTCGGCGGCGACAATCAATGCGCCTTCGGTGGGGTCGCCTTTAACTGTCCATTTGTTTGTTTGACTGTCTTGATTGAGTGCAGAGTCGTTACAGAGCACAGCAATTTTGAGTAGCTCTTCTATATCTTTGTGAGGTTCAATTTTTTTGTCGTCAACTTGGAATTCGCCTTCAGGAGTATAGCCAATACCTGTGACTTTGATGGACTGCTCATTGACATAGATGTTCTGAACAGTCATTTCGCCTTTGGTCATGGTGCCTGTTTTATCGCTGCAGATTACACTTGTGCTGCCCAATGTCTCAACAGCAGGCAGGCGTTTGACGATGGCATTGGATTTAGCCATGCGATACATACCGATTGCTAATGCGCCCGTGACGATGGCGGGCAGGGCTTCTGGAACAGCTGCAACTGCCAAGCTAATAGCCCACAAGACCATGTCTATTATGGGCCGTTGCTCAACAATGATGCCAATTATACCCACGCTTATAGCAACAGTTAGAGCCAAGATGCCTATTGTTTTGCCTACCCCTGTTAAGCGTTTCTCAAGGGGTGTCTGTTCCTGAGGGGCTGTTTGAACCATATCTGCGATTTTGCCAAATTCAGTATTCATGCCTGTGTCGGTTACGATTGCTCTACCCCTGCCATAGACAACAACGGTTCCAGTGAAAACCATGTTTTCCCGATCGTTTAGCTGGGCCTGCTCAGAAAGCGCTATGGTTGATTTCTGCACAGGCGCAGATTCACCCGTGAGGGATGCTTCGTCAGTTTTTAGGGCGAAGGCTTCTGTGAGCCTGCCATCTGCTGGAACCTTATCTCCCGCATAGAGCAAAATGATATCACCGGGCACCAGTTCAGAGGCTGGAATTCGAATTTCTTTGCCTTCGCGCAAAACACTGGCGGTTGGGGTTGTCATTTTTTTGAGGGCTTCAACAGCTTTTTCGCTGCGATACTCCTGAGTAAACCCCAAGGTTGCACTGACGATGACAATTATGAGAATAATTGCGGCATCTATCATTTCATTCATGGAGCCTTGGTAGATACCAACTCCTACAGAAAGCGCCACAGCAAAGAGCAAAATAAGCATAAGTATGTCTGTGAATTGTTCCAGCAGGATCTTGAGGGATGATTTGCGTTTTTCTTTTCTAAGCTCGTTAGGTCCATATGTTGTTAGGCGCTGTTTTGCCTCTTGAGACGTTAACCCGTTGCTGTCTGTTTTTAATTCATCCACTGTTGCTTCTACTGTTTTGCTGTGCCAGTGTTTAGCCAATTTTTCCCTTGCTTCCTGCGTTACTCAACATTTATGGCGTGATACTATTTAGGCTTTAATGCCTTTCAGTGTTAACGAATAAAATGGAAAATCAATTTAAAAAAAGATAAAAAATCATATTAAAACCTGGAATGCTAAAATATTTTCCTGCTTTATTATTAAAAAATCTTTGTGTTTTAAACCTTGTATCCTTTGTCTTCTTCTAAACCCTAAAATAAAAAATACTCTACTACGTCAATCAATCATCCTCTGGATGTCGTCGACGATAGTCTTTGCTGTGCACATAGAGTGAAACAACCCCAATTGCAAGCACAATAAGGCTTAATGCATAAAGTGTCCAAGCAAAAAATGATCCATAACTCACAATCTGTTTTTGCCACTCCCAAGGAAAATCAACCTTGTTCTGAGGTGGCCAAGCACCCACAACAACATAGGCAAACCCAAAAATCGTCAAAAATATGGCGGCATGGCGGCTCTCAGGGGTTAGAGCACGTAAACCGCATATGTCGACATTGCAGAGCAGAATAGTGCCAATCAAAAGCGCTGGAAGGCTTGTGACAAAAAATATGGGGTTGACTGCACTGCGAGGTATGAGTGCTTGGACAGTAAACGGTGCAATCTTGAATGTATCTATGCCCCAGTCTGCAGGAGTCCAACCGCTTGTTATAACAGTTGCAAGATAGAACGTGCCATAAGCTGCCAAAAGCAGACCCAGAGATAATCGCTGATCTGCTATATAGTCCACTATACGGTGCCGAAGCGTGGTTTGATTCATAAACAGACTGCCTTGCTATTCTAAGCGGTTTTTCCATATAATGTTTTTCAGCAAATAGCAAACTGATGACCTATACATAAAAAAAGAAGGCACGGAGAAATGGCATAAAGAAATAACCACTGAAGGCTTGGTTGACAAAGGCAACCTTAAGACTCCTCATAACCGGAGATGAACATGTTTTCTATGGAGCTTTTAAACGCCAAGACCTAATGGTTGTAAGCATTCCACAGTTAATCGTTGACCTGCTTCAAGAAGGCTGGGTATGTACTATTTGGTTGGGCCTGTTTTGTAGTCGTGGGTTTCTAGGACTTGGTATTCACAGTTGCCGCATAAGGGGGTGGAGACAAAGAATGGCTGTCTTGATAGGTTCATGAGGGTTTGGTGGCTGTATTTTTTGGGGTAGACTTTCGCAAGAGTTAGAACAGTGTCTTCACTTACTCGAAAGGATGATGTTTCACAGGTCTGTGTGATGTCTTTTTGAATGTCTCTACGGTACTGTTCACTATATTGGCTTGCCAGTGTCATCCTTTCTACTAAAGGTTAAAATATTTAATTTTTGTGTGATTTAGCAATACACGGAGATTTAAACATGTCAAGAGCGGTGGGCGAAGAGTTAAAAATTTGCAGCTGTCCTTCGGTGTGTTGTGTTGGATTTTTAATGCAGGTGTATGTGAATGAGTAGTTTGGATGAGGATTTAGATGCGCAATTACGGCAATTAATGTATAGAATAGAGTTTATGGTTGGTAAAGTTGGCCGCTATGGCGCGTATTGTGTGGATGAATTTCGTAAAGTTGATAAAACGGATCTAGCTCCTGAACACATAGATGAAATCGATACAATAGTAAGCGGCTTGTCTGAGGTTTTTCCATCGTTTGATCCAACCTATGGACTTGTTGCCAACGTAACCTCAACAATATCTGATGTGCTCTATTTCCCAAAACGGGAGTTGAATGATGATTTAACTCCTGAGCAACATGCACGAAAACTAGGAGAATTCATTGCACTTATAAAAAAGATAAATAAATTTAATAAAATCATAAAATTCAAACTTTTAAAAATTACCGATGCCGCTGAAATATTTAATACCAAACTCCAAACCATACTTCCTGATGTTCAGGTGTTTGCCTATGAAGACCTGGCTTTCCACAACGTTGAATCTTTTGTAAATCAAATCGAGCAACAAATTGACGAACTGAGCCAAAAGCTTCATGAATTCCAAAATAAATTCGTTCCAAGCGAGTATACTGAAAAATTCGCTTTTGAGTTTGAGTTTGGACAAGTTTCTGTTATACTGCATGAATTATTTGAGGCTGAAAGCAAGGGCCGAGCGCGCTCAGGCAGTCCTAGTGCACTATATGGTCGAATTCAAGAATATTTAAAGACCCTACACGAAGACACTCTAGAAGTTTTGGCTGTAAAAAAGTTTGTAGGCGAAGCTAATAAAATCCATCTGGAAAAAACATTCGATGATCTTTGGAACTCACTAAGCGAAATACGAAACGAAGTAGCTAGTGCAGAAACTCTTTACCATGACAAAAAAAGCATCGATACGACATCAATTATCAAATCACTAACGATTGCAAACGATATCAGCGCCGAAATTTCCACCCAAGTACGCGACCTCAAAAAAATTGACCTCCAACTAAGACCCCCGCTCAAAGATATAAACCGTGGTTCAGATGTTGACGAAGCCCTCAAAAAAATCGATTCCCGCCTCTCTTCTGTTAGATCAGCCAATAATCTGATAAAAGATAATTTGGACGATATTGAAAAAATCGTACAGGGCTGGGCCACCAAATATCCAACCCCAGTCTAACAACCTCTGTCTCCCTTTCTTATAGCTTGTAATTCCAAATTGGTTTCTGCTTTATTGTCTTTTTACTGCTATATCGGGTGTTTTAATTATTGGCCATAGTCCAATAATGCCCGAAAAAGTGACTGGTTAGGGCTTGGAAAAGTTTTTATTGCCCCGTCTATAGTTTATGACCCGGTATCTCGATGTTCTCTTTAGTAGTGGTAATGTTGACGTTGCAAGAGATATTCAATAATTTCCTAAGTACGATCGCAGAATCGTTGCCTGGTATAATTGGGGCCATCATCATAGTTGTCATCGGCATTATCGTAGGCTGGTTCGTAGGTAAAGTAGTTAACAAAATAATTGATCAAACAGTAGAGCGCAACTTTGATAGAAGCGAAATAGGGCGAACTCTGAGAGGTTCAGGGTTTGATTTATCTAACTTTGTAGGTAACCTTCTCTACGCTTTTGTTATTGTTTTAGCTATAACTATCGCAATTGGTGTGATAAACCTCCCCGGTGCTACTGGTGAATTCATCTCTCAGATCGCAGCATATCTTCCTCGACTCATAGGCGGCATTCTTGTCATAGTTCTAGGTATCGTGCTTGTGGATTTCTTAGCTCAGCTTGTAGGCCGTATAATTCGACCTATGTTTGGACCAAGTAAAGCTGAAATCGCTGATATGCTCAAAAATCTCTTGTTCATCGGACTTGTTGCCATAATTTTAAACATAGCTTTCGAACTGTTGCTGTTTACCGCTGGAGACTTGGTGTACTCACTCATTATCGGCTTTGTCATTATCGGTGTAGGTATAATCCTAACTGACGGGCTGATTAAATCAATAACTGAGGAGCATCCAGAATTTCTCACTATTGCCGGCTATGCCAAATTTATCCTCTACACAATCTTCCTGCTCATCGGTACTGGCGCAATCTTTTCCACCTTTAGCGGAGTAACTGGTATAATCAGTACAATCGCTTGGGGTTTTGCAATCGCATTAGCAATCGTTTTGGTCCCAATTGTCTACGCTTTAGCTAAACGGATGCAATCAGCAGTTCAATAAATTTCTCTCTTTTTTTGATCTGATATTAGACCCGCTCATCGAAAGATTGTTTACATGTTTGCTTGTTCGATAGCATCTTACGCTGGATGGGTGGTGTATTTGCAAGTTCATCATTTGGAGTTCTTTAGACTATCCTAATGCTTAATCACCAATGCTATATTGAGGGTCGAGTAAGCATCTAAAATTGGAATAAATCACGCGGCAACGGCAAGTTTGACGGTAAGTTTGATTCCTTCTGGTGGGATTATTTTGTTGGTTTTTTGCCTCTAAAAGAGGGTAGTTTACTGCGGGTTTTGTTGATTATATCCGTTATTGCGTGACGTTGTTTTTTCATGAATGGAATGCCGTCAAGGTATATGCCGATTTCGCGTACTGCAGATGGTAGCAAGGTTGCGGCAAATACAATCAGCCAGTGGGCACCGCTAATGGCAGAAAGACCAAAGATCTCTCTAATTGGTAATATGACAAATATGGTAAATACTACAATCATAGCCGCCGCGCTTCCAAGCAGGGGTTTATTGTTTTTGATTGGGGTCTTAAAGGCTGATTTTGAGCTACGGACATGGAACACATGCACTATTGAGGTCAAGCCGGTAATCAGAAATGCCATAGTCTGACCTAGCGCATGCGAGGGTGTAGCTCCACCCGGTAGAACAACAAAGGCGCCTATGTAGTAGCCTATCAAGACAGCAATTGAGCAGGCAATGGTCTGACGAAGAATCAAATATAGTAACTCGTCGCTAAAGAAGCTCTCATTACGCTTTATGGGCTTTTTATCCATCAATTTAGGATCAAATTCTTCGCGGGAAAGATTAATCCCCGGAATACCATCACCCACCAAGTTAATCAACAACAACATAACTGGAGTTAACAAAATACCCCAGCCAGCTATCTGCGCAAAAATCATGATGATAATCTCACTCATGTTGCAGACTAGCAAAAAGTTGATTATTTTTTTGATGTTGGCATAGACATTTCGGCCCTCACCCACAGCCTCAACAATAGTCGCAAAATTATCATCAACTAGGATCATATCTGAGGCACTCTTAGCAACCTCAGTCCCGGTCTTGCCCATCGCAATTCCAATATCAGCCGCCTTCAACGCTGGAGCATCATTGACCCCATCACCCGTCATAGCCACAACCTCGCCGTTTGCCTGCCAAGCTTTTACAATGCGGATTTTATGCTCAGGGGTTACTCGGGCATAGACGGAGTAGTTTCTAACGGTGTCATTTAGTTCAGTATCTGACATTTTTGCAAGTTGGGCGCCGGTCATGATCTGGGTGCCTTCTTGGAGAATGCCCAAGTTGGTGGCAATTGCACCTGCGGTTGTGGCATGATCACCCGTAATCATTACGGTGCGAATACCTGCGGCTTTGGCCTTTGCTATAGCAACAGCGACTTCGGGGCGTGGCGGATCAATTAAGCCAATAAGACCCAAAAGCCTAGAATCGCTCTCCACTTCCTCTATGTGTCCATTATCGGGTAGTGTGTCAATGGTCTTAGAAGCTATACCAATAACACGTAAAGCTGCTTCCGCAAATTTATCATGTACCGCTCGAGCGGCTTTCAAATCATCTGCTGACTCTGTGGAGAGTGGCAGGTAGTCTAGTGCGCCTTTGGTTAGTACAAGGTAGCCGCCGGTTTTGATTTTGAAAATGACTGTCATGCGTTTGCGGTCTGAGGAGAAGGGAATTTCTTCGTCTCTGTGATAGGTTTCCTCGTCTATACTGTAGCCTTTTTCGTCTAAAAGTCTAAGTATGCCCACATCGGTGGCATTTCCCATGTATTCCTTGATTCCGTTTTCGTCTGTTTCATAGGCGGCATTGTTTGCCATGGCTAGATATTGGAGGAATTGGATTTGTTCTTCGGAGAAGGTTGCGTTGTCTGTGAAGGGTTCGCCGCCGCATACCCAGAGCTGTTTGACGGCCATGCGGTTTTGGGTAAGCGTTCCGGTTTTATCAGAGCAAATGACTGAGGTGTTGCCTAGGGTTTCTACGGCGGGGAGTTTTCGGATCAAGGCGTGTTTTTTAACCATTTTTTGAACGCCGTTTGTCAGCGTTAATGTAACGATCAAGGCCAGCATTTCAGGAACTGCCGCTACTGCTAAGGAGATAGCAACTAGAAGCATGGTGGGTAGGTCGGTGCCGCTTAGCAGACCTATTGCCATTAAGAAAAAGGCGGAGATGATGGCGATCCAGCAAATAGTTTTGTTGAGTTGATCTAGGCGTATTTGCAGAGGGGTTTTCATGCGTTTGCTGCCGCTTAGAAAACCAGCGATTTTGCCCATCTGGGTCTTCATACCTGTGGTGGTAATTACAGCGGTGCCGCGGCCTGCGGTGATCACACATCCTGTGAAGACCATGTTATGTTGGTCGCCTAATGCGGCATTACTTTGGGCTATGTCTTTTGCGTCTTTTTCTGCGGGTTCGCTCTCACCTGTTAGGGCGGATTCGTCAGAGAAAAGAGCGGTGGATTCAATTAATCTAGCATCTGCAGGAACAACGTTTCCAGTTTCCAAAATGACGATGTCACCGGGTACCAATTCGGTAGCGTCAATGCTTTTTCTAACTCCTTGGCGTATAACAACGCAGTAGGGTGCGCTTAGTTTTTCTAAGGCTTCCAGAGCTTTCTCAGCTTTACCCTCATGAGTAATTGCCAAAATTAGATTCAAAATCACAACTGATAGGATGACGATGGGTTCAACAAATCCCGAGTCCTCAAAGATAGCCATAGCAAAGGAGAGTACCACTGCAATCAGCAAAACAATGATGGCGACATCTTTTAGCTGGTTGAGGATTTTTTGAAGCAGACCTGATTTTTTGGGTGGCTGTAGTAAATTTTTTCCATCAATATCTTGGCGCTTCTTAACTTGTTCGTCAGATAAACCCTGATCAGGAGACACATCTAACTTTTCCAACACGGACTGAACGTCCAATTCGTACCAGTGGGTGTGGTCCTGATTTCTGCCCTCTATTGGTTATCTCCACCTTCGTTGCATATTCAATAGGTCGCTTGAAATATCCACAAATGAAATCTGCTTCAATAGACTGTTATAGCTATGTATTTAGCTTTTTGACCGGTAACTATACGATTTTACGTTATTTAGTCGTAAGTCTGCGTTATTGCACAGTAGTGTGGTTCATTACTTTTTGGGTAATTGGTTTTGTGAAGTGACTTGTATATGTGGTGGGCTGTTTTGTAGTAAACTATGTTTGTCTGCAGGTGATGGTGGGCAGTGTTGCGGTTGTTTTTGTGCCAAGCGTCATACGGATTTCTCCGTTTTGAAGCCGTTAAAACACTGGCACGTCTATACATGTTTTGCAGATTTCTGCTTGAAAACTGGGTGCTTAAAGTGTTGGAGAATAAGAATAAACGGTTACGGTTACTACAGACCTAACTTTTTTGGTCCACTAAAACCTGTTAAGCGGCCTAACTGCCCATGTGGCTTGTGAAAAAAGAAAAAGAACCTAACCCTGCTTTCCGGTTAGACGCTGTAGGTAAATAGTTTACCCTCATAGACTATGTCTATGCTTTTAGTGCATGATACTCCTAAATTAGTAATAATACCTGCCGGACAGTCAACTATGTTGTTGACGCCATCAATGTAGGTTTGAATCGAAATTGAAACAGGAGTGTATAGCGAGATGTTGTAGTGTTGAGTGTCACAAGTTACAACGATATATTCAACCTTAAGTGGTGTGCTTACATCAACATTTTTTGTGTGTATGCATTCAAACTTTTCAAAGATAACTTCACCGGGGAACACTATTTGCGGTACTGGGCCTTCTGGCGGAGGCGGTATGGTGACTTGTATGGTATAAATTGAACTGATGTTGTCGTTGGCTTCAGCATAGATGTCAAATGATGGCGCTATGTTCACAAAACATTGAAGTGTACTGATTTCTTTAACAATAAAGGGTATGGTTTCATTACCAAAGTATAGAATCGCCTCGGTACCTACAAGTTTTCCATCAAGATTCTCAACAACTACTGTTAAAGTATCACAGAGCATCACATTGCCATCAAAGGTGACTTCTCTACCCCTCGAATCATAAATGCTAATCTCAAACGCCTTGCTTATCAGCAGTTGTTAGTGGCGCCAACAAAGAAACAAACAAGACAATGGTAATACAAATTGCTAGAGCAATTAGACATTTTTTATTCAGGTTCATTCAACCACTTCCTGTCCAATAGTTCTACTGTTGAACGGTTGATATAAAAATTACACAAAACAAAAGAAGCCTAGCTGCTATGATGATGATGACACCAACTCTGTTGTGCAATTGTGTGTGGTTTGGTTGTCTTGTATTGATGGCAATGGATTTATCCTGCGAAAGAACAAGAGCATTTGTATGGTCCAAATACTAAAAGCCCAACTCGAAGACCTAAACACCATATTGCAGCTTCAATACCTTGCCTATCAAAGTGAAGCACTGCTTCACAATAACTTTACAATACACCCCCTAACCCAAACCTTCGACGAACTCATCAAAGAATACCACACAGGCATCATACTAAAAGCCGTAGAGAACAACGAAATTATCGGCTCTATTCGCGCACATGCAGATGACACAACCGTATATATCGCAAAACTAATGGTACACCCAACCCACCAAGGCAAAGGCATAGGCAAACGTCTCTTAACAGAAATCGAAAACACACTCCAGCGCAAACGATACGAACTCTTCACCAGCTACAAAAGCCAACGAAATCTACACATATACAAAACAGCCGGATACACCCAATTCCGCGAAGAAACAAACCTGGGCATAAAATTCCTCTACCTCGAAAAACAAACAAGGTAAACAACAACACAAACAACACCTTGTTCTATCTGCTAATCAACTATGACTCCAATAGCAACCAACCAATCCAACCTACATTTTAAACTCCCAGATAACAAGCTGACCGGATGCTCCAAAGTTAACCGTTAGGTGCCCTCTCTGGACTGTTGACTTGTGCATCTTTGCTGGATCCCGTAGAGAGACCAAGCAACGTGAAACAGCTAACCCGCCAGTCAAACCCTAAATCGATAGGCATTTAGGTTACAAGATCTGATATACCTGCAAAGTTGATGCGCATGACACTGGTGAAGATCAATCAAATCTTAGAGGGCAAATACACCGATCAAAAAGTTACCATACGCGGTTGGGTCTACCGCAAACGTGAAGGTAAAGAACTCATATTCATACTAATCCGAGACTCCACTGGAGTAATCCAATCTACCATCAAAAAAGACAACCCCAGCTGGAGTGAGGCACAAAAACTCACCATCGAATCCAGCCTCACCCTAGAAGGCAACGTTAAACCCGACACACGCGCCCCAGGCGGCTTTGAAATCGGAGCAGACAACCTCACCATAACCGGATTAGCCGAAACTTTTCCCATAAGCAAAGACAAAAGCGAAGAATTCATCCGCGACATGCGTCACCTATGGCTCCGAAGCCGCAAAATGAACCTAGTTATGAAAGTCCGCGCAGAAACCATGCAAGCCGCCAGAGACTACTTTAACAAACAAAACTACACCGAAGTCTCCCCACCCATGTTCATCTCCGCCGCAGTAGAGGGCGGATCCACATTGTTTGGCCTAAAATATTTCGACCAACAACTCTACCTAACCCAAAGTAGCCAACTCTACCTAGAAATTCTCATGTACTCCCTAGAAAACGTCTACTGCATAGCACCCTCCTTTAGAGCAGAAAAAAGCCGCACTATTCGCCACCTAACTGAATACTGGCACATGGAAGGCGAATGGGCATTTGCCAATATGGATGATCTCATGAAATTCGAAGAAGGCCTCATGACCTATATCTGCCAAACCATCGCCACAAAATGCGAAAAAGAATTCAAAGAACTCGGCGCAGACATCGAAAAACTCAAAACCATAAAAACCCCCTTCCCACGCATAACCTACAAAGAAGCCATAGAACGCCTCAAACCCAAAAACCCCCAACTCGACTGGGGAAGCGACCTAGGCTATGAAGATGAAAAAGTACTCGCCGAAGACTTTGGCACTCCCTTCTTTGTTTATGACTACCCAACAGCCATCAAAGCATTCTACTGTAAAACCTACAAAGACCACCCCGAAGTAGCCATGTCCGTAGACATGATGGTACCCCGCATCGGCGAAATAAGCACCGGCGGCGCAAGAGAAGACAACAAAGACCTTCTCATCGAACGCATGAAAGCACAAGGCCTAAAACCCGAAGACTACGAATGGTACCTAGACCTAAGACGCTACGGCACAGTACCCCATGTAGGCTTTGGCATGGGTCTAGAACGTCTACTAGTATGGATGCTAGACCTCGACAACATTATCGACGCCATCCCATTCCCACGAACAACCCGACGATTCTACCCCTAATCCCCTTTTATCCCTAAAACTCCTGAGAGCTCCTTCTCTTTCTATTCTTTGTCGCTATAATGTTATATGCTCTGTTGTCTGTCTATATTTAGCGAAAGCACTGTGAGATGGGTTAATGAACATTGAAATAATTAACAAAGAGACTGAAATTACAGTAGCGGTGAAATTTGAAGCTGTAGAATTTACTAAAATGGCTGAAATTATGACGGAAGGCTACCCAAAGCTTATGGCTTATGTGACTAAATGCGGTAAACAAATGGCAGGCGCGCCATATTGTAAATACACCAACGGCAGTGAGGATTTTATGAAGTGGGATATCGAATTAGGAGTGCCTGTTAGCGAACCTTTGCCGGAGCAGGGTGAATTTTACATGAGCAAAACCTGTGCTGGTAGGGCGATTACAGCAATGCACAAAGGCGCATACAAAGACATTGAAAAGACATATGCACCCATGATGCAATATCTTGCGAAAAACAAATTAGAATCAACGGGTGTGTATTACGATTACTATCTTAGCAATCCTGCGGATACACCCGAGAGCGAGTTACTTACAAAAGTGGTGTTTCCGTTAAAGTAGCGGTGATATTTTGTAGTAGCGGTGATATTTTGTAGTAGCGGTGATATTTTGTAGTAGCGGTGATATTTTGTAGTAGCGGTGATATTTTGTTGCCCGCTGGCGGCAAAATACCCTCCCGTAATGTCTATAAATTTAGTACAATGTCCCCTTTTTGCTCTGTAGTATGGGTAATTTCTGTTTAAACCACTGATAAACATGGCCACATCATCAAAATAGTGGGAACTCACGCAATTCTTAAATCGGCCTTGCAGTGAGCTTAGATAGACTAAAACAATGCACGGTAATGCTGAGGGTCAAACCAAGCTTCGGGCGCTAAAATTTTCTGCGATAGCTATTGCTAGTGTTGTAATTGTTGAGGTCACTGTGGGTTTACTTGTTAATAGTTTAGCTATAGTTAGTGATGGTTTGCATGCACTGCTTGATGCGTTTACCTGCATTATGTTGATTTTTACTGTGCGTGAATCGCTAAAGCCGCCTGATGCGGAGCATACTTATGGGCATGGCAAGTTTGAAGCTATAGGAGGTTTAATTGGTGGTATAATTCTTACCTTTGTGGCTGTTTTGATCTTCTATGAAGCAGCCCTTAGATTACTGGAGACTGCTTCGCTCTCAGGTGGTATAGAGTATGCTGGTTTTGGTGCCATCGGGTATGCTTTGTTTATTTCTATTATGCGGGTTACGGTTTTTAAGAAGTTTCGTCATGTTGAGGGTGCTTCTATGAAAGCGGGTTTTTATGATGCTATTGCTGATTTGGGGTCTACTCTTATTGCGTTGTTGGGTTTTGCTTTGGCGCTTTTGGGTTTTGCAAATGCTGATGCGTTTGCTTCTATTTTTCTTGGTGTGATGCTTACTTATCTAAGTATTAAATTGGCTAAATCTAGTATTATGGAGTTAAGTGATTCTGTTTCGCATGAGCTGGTTGAGACAACTCGTCGTGTTATCCAGTCATGTGAGGATGTGGTAAAGATTGAGAATCTCAAAGTCCGTAAAGTGGGTTCTAAACTATTTGTTGATGCTTCTGTGCAGGTTCCCAATGTTATGAGTCTTGAAGATGCTCATGCTTCAGCATCTAAAATCGAGATATGCCTGCAGGAGAGTTGTGGTGATGTTGATGTAACCATACATGTTGAACCTGCCAACAAAGAGCGCCAGATGGAGCAGTTAATTGAAAAACTGGCAACGGTTGAGGGTGTTAGGGCAGTTCATGAAATCGCCGTTAACTCTGTGGATGATAAACTCTACATTACCCTGCATGCCTACGTTAACCCTGAGGTATCTGTTGAGGCAGCTCATCGCTTAGCTGAGGTCATCGAACAACGGTTGTACCGTGAGATTGTGCCACTTGAAAATGTTACGGTACATATGGAACCTGCAAGTGTTCCTCTCTCCCCTGATCAAGTCGATGAAGTGCAACTGCAAAAAATTGTTGCCGATGCCGCTCTAAACATTGGCGGCAACCTCGAGATTAAACGGATAGTAACCTACACTGCTGAGAACAAATGCTACATCAACATAGACTGTTGCTTTAGCAAAAATGTTCAGATAACCAAAGCACATCATTTGGCTTCTTTGCTTGAGAAAGAAACCAAAGAACATTTTGCTAATGCAGTAGTAACGGTACACATTGAACCTATGAGCCAATAAATACTAACTATCTGTTCCAAAGTTAGAAGTTGCAGAAACTCTATTTAGGGGTAGCGGATTGCTTAAAGCAACAGACAAAAAAATATCCTAACGGGTTGATTGCCTGGGTCAAGATTTTGGTGCTGAATTGTTTGCGCGTTGTGGTATTAATTGTCGAATTTGTGTGGGTTTTTTTGGTTATACTCTTTCAGGTGAGCGGCAGTCTCCGTGTGGGGGTTGTCGAACAAGAGAAAAAACTTGTACCTTTTTTGAGAAAAACTGTGTGTACCCTGAGCAGAAAGCAAATTGAGTTTTGTTTTGATTGTGCTGTGTTTCCTTGTGAAAATTTGGAAAAAATTGATCGCTACTACCGCCAAAAATATGGTTCTGGTGTTATTGAAAACTTTGTGTTCATTAAAACTCATGGTATGGTTGCATTTCTAAAAAGTGAAAAGGAAAAATGGAAATGTCCTGCTTGTGGCGGAGTTCTCTGTATCCATACAGAACGGTGTTATGCCTGTAATCCTTAAACAGCATTTGCTGTTTTGTGCTAAAATACTGATTGGTCGCAAATAAGGTGATTTGCATCATAAGTTTTGTCTAACTTGAGTTGAGTATTGGTTTATTGCTTAAACATGTCTTAATTCAACCTGTGATTAACTTAAATTAAGTACAAATTTAAATAACTTGGTTGGCTAATCCATCCAAGATTCAAGCATTTGGAAACTAATTATATTGGCATGTGAGGAGGTGAAAAATTGGTTAAAAAAAGTATCATTGCTGTAATTCTTGTTGCCATACTTATAGTTGCATCCGTATATGTTGTCTACACACAATACTACACATCACTCGACTCGCCTTCATCACCCCGATCAAATTCACCTGCTGGCAATCCAGCTTCATCAGCAAATAATCCCCCAGATTCTTCAAACCCATCCGATGCTACAGCTTCTTCTGCTTCATCTTCTTCGTCTTCTTCATCTGATGAAAGCCTTTCTTCAAAAATCTCTTCACTTATTGACGGTGCTGGTTTTGTTGTTGAGGTGCCCTATTCAGTAAAGAGAATTGTTGTTTTGGATGGTAATCTTGCAGAACTGCTCTGTTTTATGGGTCTAAAAGATTCCATTGTGGGGCGAACTAATGCTCAATGCCCGTCACAACTCCTCAACGTGGCAAGTGTGGGTGAAGCCGCATATGCTCTGAGTGTAGAGGCAATCCTTGAACTAAAACCTGATATCATAATTGCTGATTCACTGTTGACCTATGATATGGATGGGTCGTATACAAAACTCAAAGCTACTAGTATACCCATTTATATTTCTCAGCCGCCTGTCTCTCCACAAAATCCGTTGCATATGACTGCTGATGAATTGTATAATGCACCCACAGGGATAGATATAGTCTGCTCTGTAATGGCCGATTTGGCTACAGTGGTGGGTAACAAAGAACGCGTAGCTGAATACATTACTTGGGCGCAGTCCTACAACACACTTGTAAAAGACCGCATAGCTACTTTGCCTCGTGAAAAACAAACAATGGCCTTTGTTGAATGGTATTCCTCTCCCTACCATACAACCAACGATCTAAAACTCTACCAAGCGGGCGGAATTAACATTGCAGAAAACAGTACTCTTGCTTCCCTTACATTGAGCCCTGAAACGGTTGTAGAGCAAAATCCTTCTGTAATTATTGAGCTAATTTCTAGCCCAACACATAATGTCGATGATTTTATTGCTGCCCGAAATGATATACTTAGTCGTCAAACGCTAAAAGATGTTGATGCTGTGAAAAATGGGCGTGTCTATGTATGCGACTTTCTTGCTTTAAACGGCATGCGTTCAATAGTTGGCTATCTATATTACGCTAAGTGGGTTCAGCCTGAACTCTTTTCAGATATAGACCCCGTAGCAGTAAACGCACACCTAAACCAGCAATATCTAGGTACCCCTGTGACAGACACTTATTGCTATCCACGATAGCAATCGCGTATTTGTCTTTCTTTTTTCTCTTTTTTGTGTCACCGCTCAAAATATTATCAATCAGACATTAACTTAAGTTGAACTATGGTTTATATGATTAGTTAGCCCTTCTATACTAACAAACAAAAATGGAGAACCCCTTTATGAAAAACAAATCTATAAACAAACTTTTTTTGTTTGCTCTATCGGTGCTCCTGCTGCTGGCATTAATGCCTGTTATAACCCTCCCCACACAAGCCGCAGAAAACACACCACCCTTGGAAATAACCAACCTATCAACAGTCACCGAAGAGACAATCATTCTTGAACAGAACTTTAATGGACTAACCGATCTCCCTGAAGGCTGGACGATCCACCATGGCGACTGGCGCATCTCCGATGGAAAACTATACCAAAGCTACAAACCCGCCGATATGTTTGATGACCTAGAACCAGCAATGCTCACTTTTAATGCAGGATATTTAGAGAATTTCCGTTTTGAAGCAAACCTTTGGTTTGAGGATTATCTTGTCTATTATAGCTGGATGGGCATAGGCTTTGATATGCACACACCTTACCCAAGTCCACTTACCTGTTCAGCATTTTATTGGCAAACAACCCACTCATCAGGAGCGGGTTTCTATGATTACCCCACATGGTTTCCATATCCCAATTTTGGACACCCCTCTGGTCCAGCACCAAAAGACATGTCCGACGGGTTGTCTGTCCATGTAATGATTGAAGTCTACGGTGAATATGGTGATATCTATTTCGATGGCACTCTTGTAGTTGCTAACGCTGAAATTCCACGCTGGGGTAATGATGGTTCCTTTGGTTTAATTATGGGCTTTGGTGCAGTCGGCTCTTATGACGATATCAAAATTACAGCTCTGCCCTATCGTTTGCCCTCTATCACTACTGACAATTTGTTGAGCGGTACTGTTGATTTACCCTACGTACAAAAACTCGTGTCTGAGGGTGACAAAATTACTTGGAGCAAAATTAGCGGCGACATCCCCGATGGATTAACGTTATCAAGCAACGGTGTTATAGCTGGTACACCAACAACCAGTGGACTTTTTATCTTCACTATTAAAGCAGAAAACGCTAAAGATGAATCGATTAAAGACTTTAGCATTACAATCAATACCGAATATGTAAGTTCATTTGCGGGCAGGGGGACTGATTTTTCTTCGGGAGATATTGAAATTGTTTCTACCAGTAAGATTCCTGAATCGCCAAAGACTTTTGAGGCTTGGGTGAAAATTCCAATAACCAGTTCCACGATAGGTGTAATTGCAGGTAATGGTGCAATTGATGGTTTTGGTTTAGCGGTCATCAATTTTGGTGTTACCTCTGATGGAAACCCTTGGTTGTATTGGAAGGAAACAAATGGAAATGAAGCAAACTATACTGCTTATGCAAATGTGAAACTGGGTGACTGGGTTCATGTTGCCATCGTTCAAGACAGCGAAAACCATATGCTCATATGTTACGTTAATGGTGTCAAGGCTGATGAGCAGACGTTTTCGATTATGGACAACACCATACCTATTCGTCCTCTAAAAATTGGTGGAGACTACATGTGGGCTAATCCCCGGTGTTTCTTTGGTGAGCTCGCAGATATTCGTATCTGGTCTATTGTGCGCACTGCATCTGAGATACAGCTAAATATGAACACACAACTTGCTGGCAACGAGGAGGGTCTTATGGCAAATTGGCTCCTTGATGGTGTCGTTGGAAGTGTTTATGAGGATAACTCTGTAGTGGGTAATGATGCTCGAGCGTGGAGTGAATGGTTAGCACCCGAGTTTGCTGTAGGTGATTACACTATTGCAGTTATTCCCGATATTCAATATTTAACCTTGTATTATCCTGATGTTTTGGAGGAACTGCTGGATTGGATACTAAATAGTGCTCAAGAAGGCAATATACACTTCATGATTCAAGTAGGTGATCTCACCGAGAAAAACACTGTAATTGAGTGGCAAATTGTCCAAGATAATTTTGCAAAGCTCGATGGTGTTGTACCATATATCTTTGTTCCGGGCAACCATGATTATGCGGGTATGCCCTACCTTAGAGATACGATGCTTTTTAATGAATATCTTCTCTTTAGCAAGTACTCCTCTTTCCCTATCTTTGGCGGCGCATATGAAGATAACAAACTAGATAACGCCTACTACTACTTCACTACCGATGATGCGACCTATTTGATGCTGTGTCTAGATTTTGTTCCCCGAGACCCTGTACTTGAGTGGGCTAATGATGTTGTGGAGGCCAATTTGGACTGTCGGGTGATTGTGGTAACTCATTCGTATCTGTCCTATGATGGTAGTTATGATGATTCAAGTGGTTATGATACTGCGGGTAACAATGGTCAAAATGTCTGGAATAAACTTGTAAGTCAACATGCAAATATCATTATGGTTTTGTGTGGTCATATTCACAATGATGATCTAGTTTTGCGGGTTGACAGAGGCATATATGGCAATGTGGTGCCACAGCTCTTAGTAGATGCCCAAGATATGGACTATTATAACAAGGGTGTAGGTATGGTTGCTTTGCTAACCTTTAGCAATAACGGATATGATGTTGCTGTTAACTGGTACAGCGTTAAGGAAGACAAACTGTTTCGAGATTGGAACCAATTCACCTTCTCAGTAGAACTGGGTACCCACACTATCACCTTTGACATTCAAGACGGCACTGATCTACCCGCACAGACCATTGAGCACGGTCGTTTGTTAGTTGAACCCAGTGATCCAACTCGTTTAGGCTACACCTTTGCAGGCTGGTTTTACGGTGAAAACAAGTTTGACCTAAACACTCCAATAACTTCTGACATCACCCTTATTGCAAAATGGGAAAAAATAAAACTAACCATAGACAGTGCAACACCAACAGCCTCAGTAAAACAGCTTACCGGAAATAAAAACGACCTTACGATTACCATTACCGAAAAGCTCTCCGATGGAACAACAAACAATATTTCACAAACTTTTAGCATCAACAATAACGCAGCAAACACCTACACTGTTGGTTCCTACAGAGTATATGTAGATACTAAAGGCAACACACAAATTCGCGACTGCCGCATAGTATAGTATCAACATAAAGTCTTGTTGATATCCCAAACAGCTGTCTATCAGCTGGTCCATCTTCTTTTTCACCCAACCACCCATTAGAAAATCGCCTTCTCAGTAGATTAAAAAATTTTACTCGTGCTCCCTTTTTTTTGGCATCATCTAAAATAATACGGCGGGTTGCACGGTAATGTTTTAATTCTTAGGGCTTCCTAAAGGGTTGAAGCAGGTAATCACATTGAGTAGCGAAGCTAAATGCACTAGATCAGAATGTGACAAGTTTGTTGCAGTCAACGAGTTAGCAAAACGTAGAGGTTTCTTTTGGAGTAGTTTTGAAATCTATGGCGGAAGCGGCGGCTTTGTCACTTATGGTCCACTGGGTGCTCGATTAAAACAAAACATCGAAGCCAAACTTCGCGAATTTATGGTTAAAAAAATTGGCATCTATGAAATCGAATCCTCAGTCATAGTGCCCGGCAAAGTTTTTGAAGCCTCCGGGCACGTAGCACACTTTAAAGAACCAATGGTAGAATGCCAAGCCTGCCATACACGCTTCCGTGCGGACCATCTTTTAGCCGACAAAGGCGTCAGCAGTGCTGAGGCTGAGAAAATGGATCTTGCCGAAATCAATGTCGAATTACAAAAACATGGAGTAATCTGTCCAGATTGCAAGGGTTGTTTTGGTGAACCCACCCGCTACTTAACCATGTTTGAAACCACCATTGGTCCCTATGCAGGTTCAGTGGGTTATGGACGGCCTGAAGCGGCACAAAACATCTTTGTCGAATTTAACCGCCTCTACAACGTTGCCCGTGAACGCTTGCCATTTGGATGTATAATCATCGGCAAAGCCCTTCGCAACGAAATCTCACCCCGACAAGGCTTAATTCGGCTTCGCGAATTTACCATTGCCGATTTAGAATTCTTCTTTGACTCCGAAGACGCCGCCTGTGATCGCCTAAACGAGGTTGAAAACGAAGTCCTGCCCCTACTGCTCTGCGATACACGTCTAAAAGATTGCGAGGACATAACCAACTTTACGGTACGCGAAGCCCTTGACAAGGGTATTATCCGCTGTGAGTGGCAAGCCTATTTTATGGCACAAGCAAAACAGCTCCTAAACGAGCTGGGTGTGCCCTCTGAGAAACAACGGTTTATAGAAAAACTGGCTTGGGAAAAAGCCCACTATAGCAGTCAAAGCTTTGATCAAGAAGTACTAGTTGATCGCTGGGGCTGGGTTGAGGTCTCTGGTCATGCATACCGTACCGACTACGACTTGAGCTGTCATATGAAAGCCAGTGGCGTTGATTTGACTGTTTACAAAGAATACCCCACACCGGTTGAAACCGAAGAATTTGTTGTAAAACCCCTAATGGCCAAATTGGGCCCAGTCTACAAAGATCAAGCCGGCAAAGTTGCGGTTGCACTTGCCAAAGTGCCTGCCCAACAAGTCGCAGATGCCATAGCAAAGGATGGCCGCTTTACAGTTGAGGGTTATGAGATCTTTAGTGAACACGTAGAGGTTGGCAAACAAAAAACTGTGGTGCGCGGTAAACGCTTTGTGCCCCATGTGGTAGAACCCAGTTTTGGATGCGACCGTCTATTCTATGTTGCCTTGGAGTATGCCTATGGCCTAAAAGATGATCGTGCGGTCCTTAATTTCCCAAGAAGCATTGCACCCATCCAAATTGGGGTTTATCCTCTGATGAGCAAAGATGGGTTAGATCTTAAGGCTAAAGAGATTCAGCGGATGCTTTTCTGTGAGGGATTTATGACTGATTTCGATGAGTCCGGCAGTATTGGCAGACGTTATGCGCGTGCTGACGAAGCAGGTATACCCATTGGGATAACCATTGACTACGATACTCTAAGTCAGGGAACAGTGACTCTTCGTGACCGAAACACTTGGAAGCAGATTCGTGTCGCCGTCGCTGATTTGCCTAAATTGCTTTGTAAGTACTTCGAGGGCAAGGCTGACTTTGAAGAGTTAGGGGGCAATACTTAGAACTTAAGTAGTTATCTTTTTAATGTAGGTCTGTAAACTAGGCTTGTACAGTTAGGTAGATACAGCGGGGGATAACGTAAAATGGTACTTCCATCAGAAACAGAAGAGCGCGTAAAGCGTAGAGCACTTAATGCTTGTCAGGATAACCTACGTAAAGTAGTTGATGTATCCAGAAAAATCCCGCAGCTTGTTGAGTGCTTTGCAAGCGGAGACAAAGAAAGTGTCCGCAGGCTCTTTAGTGAAATCAAAGCCGGCGAAGAAGAAGTCGTTAACTCGCGCCGTATGGTTAGTCAGGAACTTGCCGAAATAGGTGCAATTCTTTATGCACGCGAAGACTTTCTAAGATTTACCAATCTCTCAAGTGAGATTGCTGATTTCTCAGAGGGTATTGCGTACTATCTTGTAGAGATTATGGAGCATAATTGGGTTGTTCCGCCAGAAATCAAAAAAGATCTTCTAAAGCTCAGTTTGGCCGTGTTGGATTCAGTGCTTAAACTCCGTGAAACAATGCTGGTTCTCAACTATGGGTCACAAAAGGCTCTGGAGCGTGCCAAAGATGTTGAAATTGCTGAGCGTATTGTTGATGATCAATATCGGGCGATTACAATCAAGATTCTTAGTACCAAACTTGATGTTCCTGTGCTTATGCTCATGCGTGATGTATTGCAGCTTCTTGAAAATTCCGCGGATAAGGCTGAGGATGCAGCAGATATAGCTAGACTGATTTCATTTATCATGTGACCTTAATGGGTAAAATAAAGGTTGAACTTATAGAGAATTTTTTGGTTGTATGGAACCCTGCCGAGGGTACCCAACTCTATAAAACTGCTTACTATGGCAAGCCTGTGGGGATTCCTAAGCCCAAAGTTCCCGAGTTTGATGTGCCTCTGGTTTTGGATTTGATGGAGGGGCTCTATCTGGCAGAAACTAAGAAAATTGAAATTTTTGAAAATCCTGATGTGGTTGAGGTTAGTCTTAAAAAGTTGCGCCAGAAAGCCAAGCAGCTCTATGATGAGTTTGAAGAAAAATATGCGGTTTATCGGGATATGCGTGATAGTGGTTTGATTGTTACGCCGGGTATCAAGTTTGGTTGTGATTTTGCGGTTTACAAGCAAGGTCCTGGGATGGAGCATGCACCCTATATGGTGACTGTCAAAACATCGGGTTCAGATATTTCTGCTACTGAGATTGTTAAAAATGGCCGGCTTGCAACGACTGTACGTAAACGGTTTATTATAGCTGTCCCTGATTTAGCTTCTAAACAAATAAAATATCTTATGTTTAAATGGTTCAAAGCCTAGTTCATTAAGTACTAATTGATGCAGTTTTTTTACCGTTAAGTTTTTATCTCGCAAGACGTGGTATATCGGTTGGTGAGGAGAGCCTGTGACGCTGTCTCCAATTTGGACTTAACATACATCAATACACCGTAAGATATTGAGACTGCAGAGTAGGAACGGTCTCACCTCTTCTTTTAGTTGTCCTAACACACATCTACTATAAACCATGACAATGACGCTACTAAAATATTACCATACGCAACACAGTTATATTAAGCAAAAACACATACTACCCTAAAATCCCGTGTGTGTAACTATGTTTTTTGAGGGATGTTAAAGGCGTCTATTATTGTTCGTTGTAAGGGTCCAGTTTCAGAAATAGTAGAACCATATTTTTCTGAGTAGGTAATTT
>NZ_WRFL01000023.1:0-31670 GCF_009778815.1 Candidatus Bathycorpusculum sp. | reverse complement strand
AATTGTCTCAAAAATTATCCAACGCTCATCTTTGGTCAAGTTAACACTGTACTTTTTATTCATAACTAAGCACGTGTTAACATATACAATCAACACTTATTTATAATGCGGTCAAAGCAGTATTCTACTTCCACACCAGCACCCGTATAGTACGCTTCATTGTTGATAATACAGCCACCAGATAATCTAAAAGAACCCCAATGAGACACATGAACACCACCGCCATGTGCTGCTGTGTTGTTAGCAATCAGACCGCCTGACATACTAAAACTGCCACAATTGTACACACCTCCCCCGTCCTCTCGATCCTTATCGCCCACAAAGATTCTTTCAGAAGGAATTATATTGCCGGCGATTATGCCCATAGACATTGTGAGTTTACCCCCCTGATTAACAGTTACCCCCCTGCCTGTAGAGCCTGAATTATGAGTTACTACAATTCCAGCGAGCGTCAACGCTCCCCCGTCATTAACCATGATGGTGGTTTGGTTATTTGCGCCAATTAACTTGAAAAATTTATCATTGTCATTGTTGCTTGTTAATGTGACATCTTTCTTTGCAGGAATAACAAGCGGCTCTGTGAGTGTGATGTCCTTATCAAGGGCGATGACGCTGGATCCTGCGGCGTTTTTAACAGCATTTCTAAGTTCAACTTCATTGCTGATCACCTTATCAGTGGCTCCTGACACAAACGGTGAAATGTTGTTACTAAACTCAGCGACAAACGGAGCCAAAACCAATACCATCACAAATAGTACGGCAACACAAAACAAAACTTTTCCACTACAGTGGTTGTGTAAATTGGATTTAACGTTTATGTTCATACAGCGGCCTCTTATAGTGTTGTTATAAAAGCACAGGATGCGCTGTTTATATCACTATTGCCTTCTGTTATGGGGGCAAAAGTAACAAAACTGAAACAAAGATTGTGATGCGCTATGGTACAAAACATATCAAAAATGCGCTGGATATGTTCTGAGGCCTTTATCTTTGAGTGGAAATGGTGGTGGTGTTGATAATTCGTCAGGAAACTCGTTTGGATTATGCTGAAGTATATCGACTTGTGAAAATATCTTTTGCAACGGTTTCTAATGATGATGGAGCGGTGCCGGATTATTTGAATGAACGTGAAAAAGATGTTTTTGTGCCTGAATTGTCTTTGGTTGCCCAAAACGATGATGGACAGCAAATCATCGGACAAATCGTTCTATACAAAACCCCGATTACCACACCACGGGGCGAACGTATTGAGTTGTTGCTCTCTCCTATTTGTGTTCATCCCAATTATTTTCGACATGGTATAGCCCGCGCTATGGTAAATGAGGCTCTAAGCCGAGCTAAACACATGGGGTTTGGAGCCGTATTTCTATGCGGCGATCCCAAAATTTATAGAAACTTGGGTTTTCTACCCTCGTATCACTATGGTATATTTCATAAAAATGATCTAACCAAGACGGTTGATTGGAGTATGGTTTGTGAACTATATCCTGGCGCCTTAAACGGCGTGTCAGGAACAGTGAATACAATATAGTCTTATATCCAGTGTTTTCTACACAGTCATTATCGTAGTATGCTCCTATATTGTGTCATCGGAAATCTGTGCTGGCTTTCTAAGCAGAGTTATGTGGGATTAAATGTGCTAATGCCGTAAAGAGCATAAAAATTACGACAGGCAAAGCGGGGTTGCTGAGAAAAATTTATATTTAAATGTTTGATTTTGAATTCCAGTTTAATTACTTAAGAAATTGAAAATTGGTGAAATTTATGTCACAAGGTGGAAACATTCCAGTTCTAGTATTGAAGGAAGGTACAGGCAGAAGCACTGGCCGCGAAGCACAAAAAAATAACATTATGGCTGCTAAAATCGTTGCTGAAGCAGTGAAAACCACCCTTGGACCCTGCGGCATGGACAAGATGCTGGTCAGCGGTATGGGCGATGTTGCCATAACCAACGACGGCGCAACCATCATGAAAGAACTCGACGTACAGCATCCCGCAGCAAAGATGCTTGTTGAAGTTGCCAAGGCCCAAGATAAAGAAGTTGGCGACGGAACAACAACAGCTGTCATACTCTCAGGTGAATTGCTTGCAAAAGCTGAAGCGCTTCTTGACAAAAACATTCACCCCACAGTTATCATCGAGGGCTACAAAAAAGCAAGCGAAAAAGCCCAAGAAATCCTCCAAACCATCGCCATGTCCATAGCCTTTGAAGATGAGAAAACTCTCAAAGAAGTCGCAATCACCAGCATATCAAGCAAAAACATCAACGTAGCTGAAGATCACTATGCAAAAATCATTGTCGACTCCGTAAAACAGGTCTCTGAGAAAGTCGACAGTAAATACATCGCAGACATTGACCTTATTAAAATCATCAAAAAACACGGTCAAAGTCTCAACGAAACCGAACTCGTCAAAGGCATGGTTCTAGACAAAGAAATCGCCAGTAGCGGCATGCCAAAAATTGTCGATGGTGCAAAAATCGCTCTGCTCAACGCCAAACTCGAAATCGAAAAAACCGAGTTTGACGCAAAAATCAACATCGAAAGCCCCGACCAGATGAAATTATTCCTCGACGAAGAAGAACGTATGCTAAAAGACATGGTCTCCTCAGTCACCAACTCCGGTGCCAATGTCATCTTTTGCGAAAAAGGCATTGATGATATGGCCCTTCACTTCCTAGGCAAAGCCGGCATAATCGCAGTTAAAAGCGTCAGCAGCAGCGACATGGAAAAACTCGCCAAAGCAACCGGCGCCCAAATCGTTGCCTCAGTCAAAGAACTCGCAGCAGACGTACTAGGCAAAGCCAAACGCGTCGAAGAAGTCAAAATCGGCGACGACAAACTCCTCTACGTCCGAGACGCCAAAAACCCCAAAGCAGTAACCATTGTTATCCGCGGTGCATCTAATCACGTCATCGACGAAGCTGAACGTAGCCTCCACGACGGTCTATGCGTTGTACGCAATGTCATCGAAGACTGTAAAATCGTCGCAGGCGGCGGCGCACCCGAAGCTGAGCTCTCCAAAGCACTCAAAACCTTCGCCGTTAAAGTCGGCGGCAGAGAACAACTCGCCATAGAAGCCTTCGCAGAAGCCATCGAAGAAATCCCCACTACCCTAGCAGAAAACGCAGGCCTTGACCCCATCGATATCATCGTTGCCCTACGCTCCCAACACGAAAAAGCAGACAGCAAAAACTTTGGCATAGACGTCACCACAGGCAAAATCGTAGACATGAAACCCAAAATGATCGTCGAACCCCTCCGCGTTAAACAACAAGTCATCAAATCAGCCACCGAAGCCACTAACATGATACTCAAAATCGATGACCTAATCAGCATCAAAGGCACCGGCGGCAAAGCACCCCCAATGCCACCAGGAATGGGTGGTATGGGCGGCATGCCTGGTATGGGCGGAATGCCCTACTAATCATCCCCTTCCTTTCTTAATATAAAAAAAATTAACGCCTAGTAATTGCGCCTATATGCGCAGAATGGATAGTCCTTTTTAACCGAAACCTAAAAACATCTTTTCAAGTTATTCCCAAAACAAGGTGAAAACGAATTAAAATTAAGCATAAAATCTTAATCGTTGTCACCTCCGTTTGGCATTTGTTTGCGTATAGGCAAATTTTGGAACCGAACGATAGAATGGCGTATGATTGGTTGTTTGAATTTGAGGAGCCAGGCACATATACTTTTGGAGTACATTATGACATTGAGGTTAATGGGTTTGGATCAGTGATAAACTCGATGATGTTATCATTGAAGTAAAATAGACTTATCCAATAGGTTAACCAAAGATAATTAAAGGCATGACTGCTAAGTAACACTGCTCTGGGGAACCTCATTTGAAGCACATACAAATAACTGCATTTGACTGTCCTGATGCCTGGTTTAAAGCGCTAAGCGCTATTTGGAGAGAAGGCGACATATTCCACGTAGGTTTTGGCTCCGAAGAAACTGAAACCAAAAAACTCAACCTAACCATCGAAATTACCCACCCTGAAAACCGTCCCTTGGTCAGCGATAAAGCACCCTGTGACTTCAAGTATGTACAGGGTTATGCTTTGGAGTACCTCTGGTGTGGCGAGATGCGTGAAGATGAAGTCTACACCTATGGCAGTCGGCTAAAAGATCCTGTTGACCAGGTTGAAGAAGCCATCAAACGTCATGTGCAGGAACAACAGGACCGCCAAATTACTCTAGTTATTAGACGCCCCCAAGACATATTCAAGTATACTGATAACGGTGACAAAAGCGAACCACCTTGCCTTAGTTTAATTGATACTGAAATTCTTGATGGCCAGATGCATCTTACTTGTTATTTCCGTAGCTGGGATGCCTACGGTGGTTTACCGGCTAACATTGCGGGGTTGCAGCTTTTCAACGAGGCGTTTGTATCTGAGATAAATGAACGTAGCGGATTAGAGTTAAAGACCGGTAAACTGATTTTCCACTCAAAAAACTGCCATATCTATCAGCGCCAATATGGTCTTGTACGCGAACTCTTAGAACCAAAAGACAATACCAAAAACCTACGCTTAACAAAACAAAGCTCTGCTCCTAAACCTTAATACTAATAGCCTCTAACCTTTAACAGAGGCAAAGTTATGAGCCGTAGTCTGGCATCTTGGAAGCTTCTTGAAGATATGATGCTTGAACTCAAAAAATCAGGTGTAGCTATCCCACTCAGATTGGTGGAGGATTTGCGAGCCGCCAAATCTATGATAGAACTATCCTGTATGGCGGGCGGTGGCGATGCTTTGCAGAAAGCTGAGGTGCTTTTTGTTGATGTGGAGGCTTATTTGGTGGCTGAGGGTCAAAAAAGGTTCGGCGAGGACAAGGTTGAGGGCTGGATTAAGCAGCTTGAGAAAGCCAACACAGAACCCTCAGTGGTGGCTGAGGTGGTTCAGAATCAGTTTGTGGTGGGTGTTCCCAAAGATCAGCAATGGATCCGTATTGAACCCGTGGGTGCTTTGACTGCTAAGCGAATTGAGCAGTTAGCTGAGCAACAAGATCTGCAGGTAAAGTTGCAAACCGACGGCAAACTGGTCGTTTATGGGTCGTCTGCTGGTCTTAGAGTGTTTCTCAGAGCCATCACAGCAGAAAAACTCAAACCCTAAAGACCTCAAATCAACCCGATCGGATAGTGAAATAATTTTGGGAAACGTTTCATAGGGGTTGATACCAAAATCTTTTTATGTTAAATTCTCTTAGATTTTGTAAACTGGAGATTAGAGGTATGAACATGAGGGATTGTCACCTCAATAGCTGGGATCGTCGGGTACACTTCTACTAAATTGCCCAGTAAGTCCTCTGAATCATCCGGGTTTTCAATGCAATTTTTTGTCAGTCGAGAGTATAAACCTCAACCTACAGGAGACCATGTGTAATATGACTAAAATGAGCGGTGCACAAGCACTACTAGAATCCCTTGAGAAACATAATGTTGATGTAATCTTTGGCATCTTGGGCGGCGCGATTCTTCCCGTTTATGATGAACTCTGCAGTCACCCAAAAGTCCGTCACATACTTGCCCGTCATGAACAATGCGCGGCTCATGAAGCCGAAGGCTATGCAAAAGCCAGCGGCAAAGTCGGTGTATGCATGGCAACAAGCGGCCCGGGTGCTACCAATCTTGTAACAGGCTTAGCCGATGCCTATATGGACTCAATTCCTATCGTTGCACTAACCGGGCAGGTTCCCACATCTGGGGTCGACACCAGCTATATGATTGGCCGAGATGCTTTCCAAGAAGCCGATATAATTAGCATAGTTACCGCGGTCACTAAATATAGTTACCAACCCCGAAACATCTCTGAGATCCCCCAGATGGTCAACAACGCCTTTCACATAGCCTCTACCGGCAGGCCGGGTCCGGTTCTCATTGATTTGCCCAAAAACATCCAAACAGGCATCGACGAGGTTGAATTTACCAACAAAATCAACATACGTGGCTACCAACTCATAACCGAGCCCAAACCCCAAAAAATCAGCCAAGCCGCCGAGCTACTAGCAAAAGCCGAGCGCCCCATCATTTTAGCTGGCGGCGGAGCCATAAACGCTGATGCATCAGATGAGTTGGTTGCAATGTCAGATTTATTGATGGCACCAGTTGCAACCACCTTTATGGGCAAAGGCGTATTTCCCGAGGTACATCCACTCTCTTTGGGCTGTATTGGTATGCATGGCAACCCCGCAGCAAACCGCATCATAGGCGAAGCCGATGTACTCTTAGCTGTGGGCACCCGATTTGGTGACCGCGCAACCGCCACTCTAAGTGCCTTTGCTCCGGATGCTAAAAAAATCCACATAGAAATCGACAACGCCGAGATCAACAAAAACATCGAGGTCGATGTGCCCATTGTTGCTGATGCTAAGAAAAGCATGCAAGCCCTCATAGTTGCCACTAAAACCAAACTATCCAAAGGCGAAGGCCCCACCTGGACTAAGCGGGTCAAAGAAGTCAAAGAACAACTCAGCCCTCTACTAAAGGACCGCCCACGTGATGTTGTTCCCAAGCACCTGCTGATGGCTCTGCGTGAGTTACTACCTGAGAACGGTATTGTCACAACCGAAGTGGGCCAAAACCAAATGTGGTCTGCGCTCTACTTCAAAGCCCTAAAACCCCGCACCTTCATTAGTAGCGGCGGCCTTGGAACCATGGGCTTTGGCTTCCCAGCAGCCATAGGCGCCAAAGTAGCCTGTCCAGATCGCCCTGTTGTAGACATCGCAGGCGATGGTAGCTTTATAATGTCTGAGCAAGAATTAGCCTGCAGTGTCAGCGAACACATCCCCGTGGTGGTTATCGTTTTAAACAACAGTGTATTGGGTATGGTTGCTCAGTGGCAACGTGCCCTCTATGACCGCCGCTACATGGCAGTCAACTTGGGCAAAACCCCCGATATGGTCAAACTAGCCGAAGCCTATGGCGCCCAAGGTATCCGTGCCCAGAGCATCGAAGAATTCCAAAAAGCAGTTAAACAAGCCCTAAGTAGCCACGTTACAACTGTTATCGATGTACCAATCAGCTCAGAAACTGATGTGGTTCCATTTGTGCCGCCGGGTTGCGGACTACCCCAACAAAGAGGTGACTACTAATGGAAGTAGGAAAAACCAAAGTCATATCCGTCATAGTTGAAAACAAGCCAGGTGTACTGCACATGATTGCCAACTTGTTCCGCCGCCGCAACTTTAACATCGAAAGCATCACAGTTGGGCCCAGCGTAGAGATCGATAGCGCACGTATGACCATAACCGTTCATGGCGATGAGAAAACTGTGGATCAAGTGGTAAAACAACTCGCCAAACAAATCGATGTGCTCAAAGTGGCTGAACTCGAACACGATCATCTAGTTATGCGCGAACTTTCCTTAATCAAGGTAGCCGTTAAAGACGCCAAAGAACGTAGCGATATCATAAACTTGGTGGAGGTTTTCCGCGGCAGAATCGTGGATGTCGCTACCGATAGTTTAATGGTGGAAATCACAGGAACCCCTGATAAAATCGATGCATTCCTAAACTTGATGCACACCTTTGAGATCCTTGAACTCGCCAGAACAGGCATAACAGCGCTAGGACGGGGCATAAAATCAATAAGAATCGACGAATAAACCGCTTTAATAGTGCGGAAATGCTTAATTGTCGGTTCTTAGGCAATTGCCCAAATTATACGTTTACTTACTAATAAGGAAGAGGAAGAAATGAACATAACCGAAAAAATCTTGGCAAAGGCCGCAGGCAAAAAAGCCGTGCACCCAGACGAGATCGTCGATGCCAACGTCGATATGGTCATGACGCACGATTTAACTGGACCTTTAGCCGTGGAAGCCTTCAACAAAATAGGCGTCCAAAAAGTATGGGACAACAACAAAATAGTAGTGATACTTGACCATCAAGTTCCCGCAGAGTCCATCAAAGCAGCCGAGTTGCACAAAACCATGCGTAGATTTGCCAAAGACCAAAACCTCACCTTCTACGATGTAGGCCGAGGAGGAGTCTGCCACCAAGTCATGCCCGAAAAAGGCCATGTCATTCCCGGCGCAGTCATTGTAGGCTCAGACAGCCACACCTGCACCTACGGAGCCTTTGGCTCCTTTGCCACAGGAATTGGCAGCACCGAAGCCGCCGCAGTCATGGCAACCGGTAAAATCTGGTTCAAAGTCCCCCCAACCATCAAACTAGACATCAAAGGCAAATTCAAAAAACACGTCTACCCCAAAGACCTCATACTAAACATAATTGGAACCCTAGGTGTCGATGGCGCAATTTATCGCGCAACCGAATTTAGCGGCCCAACCATCAAAGCCATGAGCATAGCAGGACGCATGACCCTGTGCAACATGGCGGTTGAGATGGGCGCCAAAAACGGCATAATCGCACCCGACGAAACAACAACCGAGTTCCTAGCAGGTCGAGTCAAAAAAATGCCCAACCTAAACCAACTGCAAAGCGACCCTGATGCCCAATATGAGCGCATAGTAGACTTTGATGTTTCTAAACTCGAACCCCAAATCGCCTGCCCCAGCTCAGTAGACAACGTCAAACCCATATCCGAGATCGGCAACATACCCATCGATCAAGCCTTTATCGGCAGTTGCACAAATGGCCGCCTAGAAGATTTGCAAATGGCCGCTAAAGTCATGAAGGGCAAAAAAGTCAAAGCTGGCGTTCGCGCACTTATCATTCCCGCCTCCCAAGAAGTCTGGAGCCAAGCCAACCAAGAAGGCCTGCTTCAAATCTTCACCGACGCAGGCGCTATTGTCTGTGGCAGCGCATGCGGCCCCTGCTTAGGCGGACACATCGGATTGTTAGCCGCCGGCGAAACCTGTGTAGCATCCAGTAACCGCAACTTTATAGGCCGCATGGGTAGCACCCAAGCCAATGTCTACCTGGCATCCCCTGCAACCGTAGCCGCCTCAGCCATAGCTGGACGAATCATTAGCCCCTTGGAGGTTAAAGCCTAAATGGAGAGCAAAATCAAAGCAAACGCCATCGTATTTGGCAACAACATCGACACCGATGTCATCCTACCAGGCAAATACCTAGTATTGGTGGATCCCTACGAATTAGGAAAGCACGCCCTTGAGAGCCTAGACACAGACTTTGTCAACAAAGCCAAAGACGGCGTGGTCCTAATTGGCGGCAAAAACTTTGGTTGCGGCTCAAGCCGAGAACAAGCACCTTTAGCACTCAAATATGCAGGTGTTAAATGTGTCATAGCCGAATCCTTTGCACGCATATTCTACCGCAACAGCATAAACATCGGCCTGCCCGTCATTGAATGCAAAAACATCTCCAGCGTCGTAAAAACAGGCGACACCATCACAATAGATTTAGAAACGGGTAAAATCCAAAACCAAACCAACAAACAAACCCTGCAAGGAACCATGTTGCCATCCTTTATTATGGAAATTCTCTCCGACGGTGGCTTGATTGAGAACTTGCACAAACGGATGAACAAAAAATGACACCCTACAAAATCTCGCTTATGCCCGGAGACGGCATAGGCCCTGAGCTAACCCAAGCAACCCTTATGGTCTTAGAGGGTGCCCAAAAAAAATTCAACCTACAATTAGACCTAATTACCGCAGATGCAGGTGATCTGGTCCTAAAACAACGCGGCGCCGCCCTACCCGCTGATAGTTTGCAAACAATCACTCAATCCCAAGCTTGTCTAAAAGGCCCTGTGGGAGAAACAGCAGCAGATGTTATTGTCAAGTTGCGTCAAATATTTGACCTCTACGCAAACATACGTCCCCTAAAAGCCTACCCCAACGTTCCAGTCCACAATCCCAATATCGATATGATCTTTGTTCGAGAAAACACTGAAGACGTCTACAAAGGCGTCGAATTTACCATAGGCACCGATACCACTGTTTGTCTGCGCGTCATCACACGCAAAAACTGTGAACGCATAGCCAAACGAGCTTTTGAAACCGCACGCTTACGTAGCGGCAAGAAAAAAGTAACTGCCATTCACAAAGCAAACGTCATGCGCATAACCGATGGATTGTTCAAAACCGTTTGTGCCGAGACCGCCAAACAATATCCCGATATCCAATACAACGAAATGTATGTCGACTCCGCCTCCATGCATCTCATACGCAAACCCGACGACTTTGATGTCGTGTGCACCTGTAACATGTTTGGCGACATACTAAGCGACGAAGCTGCCCAACTCATCGGCGGTTTAGGTATGGCTCCAGGCGCAAACATTGGTGACAACTTTGCACTGTTTGAACCCATTCATGGCTGTGCACCAGATATTGCAGGCAAACACATAGCCAACCCCATCTCTATGATCCTCTCCGCCAAAATGATGCTTGACTGGCTAGGCGAACGCTACACTGATCCCAAATGCCTCCAAGCCGCCTCAGCCATAGAGGCCGCAGTAATTAAAACCCTAGCAAACGGTCCAGTCGTTCCCGATCTAGGCGGCAAAGCCACAACCGAGAGCATGGCCCAAGCCATAGCTGAAAACCTAACCGCATAAGGTGATAATATGACAACCCAACAACAAACCCGAACTATCAAAATCCTAGACACCACCCTTCGTGATGGTGAACAAACTCCCGGCGTCTCTCTGACAACCGATGATAAAATCGAGATTGCTCAGCAGCTAAGCAAACTAGGCGTTGATATTATCGAAGCCGGCTTTCCCAGTAGCTCTGAGGGTGAAAAACGGGTTGTCAAAGACATCGCCAAACTAGGTTTAACCTCTGAAATATGCGCATTGTCACGTGCCAAACGCACAGACATCGACGCCGCACTGGACTGCGATGTAGACCTAATCCATGTGTTTGTCCCCACCTCCCCTATCCAGATGAAATACGCCGTCAACCTCACCCCCGAACAAGTCCTAGAATCAGCCATAGACAGCATCGAGTACGTAAAGAAGCATGGTGTTAAATGCGAATTCTCCCCCATGGACATCACCCGCTCCGAATTACCCTTTATTAAACAAATCTGTCAAGCCGCCCAAACAGCCGGCATGGATACCCTAAACGTACCCGATACTGTGGGCATCATGATCCCCAAAACAACCGCACAGCTCATAACAGATCTAAAAACCGTGGTTACAGTACCCATAAGCATCCACTGCCACGACGACTTTGGCCTAGCAGTTGCCAACAGCCTAGCCGCCATCGAAGCCGGCGCCTCACAAATCCACACCACCATCAACGGTCTGGGCGAACGCGCAGGCAACGCCGCCCTAGAAGAAGTCGTCACCACCCTCCATGTCGTCTACAAATACCACACAAACATCAACACCCGCCTACTCTACAGCACAAGCCGCCTCGTCACTTCATTAACCGGCATGCCTGTACAGGCCAACAAAGCCATAGTCGGCGAAAACGCCTTTGCCCACGAATCCGGCATCCATACCCGCGGCGTAACTGAACAACCTCTAACCTTTGAACCCATAAGCCCCGAGTTAGTCGGTCGAACCCGTAAACTCGTCGCCGGCAAACTAGCAGGCACACGTGGCATCCAAGCCACCCTTAGCGAAATCGGCATCAACCCCACCGAAGAACAACTAACCGAGATCCTAAAACGCGTCAAAGACCTAGGCGATAAAGGCAAACAAGTCACCGACGCAGACCTCATAGCCCTCACCTCAGCAGTTATGGGCGAAGTCATAGACGAACAAAAAATCGTCGACCTATGCGACATGGCCGTCGTCACCGGCATAAAAGTCATCCCCACAGCCTCAGTCCGCCTAACTCTTGATGGCAAAGAATATGTTGCCGCAGAAACCGGCGTAGGACCTGTTGATGCCGTGCTCAAAGCCATCCAAAAACTAACCAACAACCTCGAAAAAATCCGCATAAGCGAATACCGCCTCGAAGCCATAACCGGCGGATCCAACGCAGTCGCCGAAGTCATCATAAAAGTCGAAGACGAAAACGGCAACATAGTCAGCGCCCGAGCCGCACGCGAAGACATCGTCATGGCATCAGTTGAAGCCATGATAAATGGCATAAACAAATGCCTCCTAAAAAACCGCCACCAAAAACAACAGGACAGCACCCACCCATGAAAGTAACCTACCAAGGCGAAACCGGCGCCTACAGCGAAATGGCCGTCTACAAATTCTTCGGCCCTAAAACCGAACCCCTGCCCTGCAAAGACTTCAAAAGCATCTTTGAATCCGTCAAAACCGGCACAGTATCCCACGGCATAGTCCCCATCGAGAACTCTATCGAGGGCAGCATCAACCAAAACTATGACCTCTTCTTAACCTACGACCTAAAAGTCTGCGGCGAAGTCGCCATCAAACTCTCGCACGTCCTAATCACCAACCTCAACACCCAACTCCAAGACATAAAAACCGTTTATTCCCACCCCCAAGCCCTAGCACAGTGCCGGCTCTATCTCGAAAAACACAACTGGGAAACCATCCCAGCATACGACACCGCCGGAGCCGTCAAACTCATAAAAGAACAAAACCTCCCAAACGCCGCCGCCATAGCATCTGAAAAAGCCGCCGACCTCTACGGCATGAAAATCATCGACCGCGACATATCAGACAACCCCTCCAACTATACCCGCTTTCTAGTACTGGGAACCCAAGACGCCCAACCCACAGGCGACGACAAAACCAGTATCATCTTTAGCGCCAAACACGCACCCGGAACCCTCTACCACGCTCTAGGCGAATTCGCATCCCGAAACATCAACCTCACCCGCATCGAATCCCGACCCACCAAAACCACCGCTTGGCAATACAACTTTTATTTAGACTTCGAAGGCCACCGAACCGAAAAAAGATGCACCGAAGCACTAACAGCCCTAGAAACACACGCAACATTTGTAAAAATCCTAGGAAGCTACCCACGAGTAATCTAACTTTAGCTCCAAACTACCTCATTGCTGTTTTTAGAGCTTAAGACGTCAACATTTCTCACGTGGTTAAATTAATAAGTTCCAAGTAGTCTCTTAGCTGTAAGTACTATAAACTTGGTGTGTAATATGCTTCTAAGTTTAAGATACATTCACTCAATTTATAGCAGTATTAATTCCAAAAATTGTTGGTGTGGGATAAATTGAGTATTTGTTATAGATTTAAAAATTGGTGTTCTCTCCATCCTGTGCATTTATGTGCAGGGCTGAAAAACTCTTTTGTGCCTCTGGTTGTTGTGTTTGCTGTTGTTATCATTTTTAGTTCTTCATTTATCCTGCTTTCCTCAAACATGGTTCCATTAACAACAGCTTCGCTGTCTGATAGTAATTCAACTGATAACTCAACTGTTCCAGTTCCCCTTTGGAATTACACAACAGACAGTCAAGTCAATTCCCCTGTGATTTTTGCTCAGGGGATTCTCTATTTTGCAACTGAGGACCGGTCTATTTATGCATTAAACGCTGCCAGCGGAACAACATTATGGACATTGGATGGATATTGCAGGTTTCCAGTAGTTGATAATGGCAAGATATTTTGTTCGTATAGTCGAATCATGTATGCTCTAGACGCATATAGCGGCACTAAGCTTTGGGAACAATCTGTAAGCACTAGTGGTGGAACCCTTATTATAGCCCCTTCGGTTGTTGCAAATGATATTTTGTATGTTTGCCTTGAATCGGGACTTCGTGCTTTAGATGTTGCTACGGGCGATATGCTTTGGCACTATTCTGATATTCGTTATGTTACTTCTTCTCCTTTGGTTGTTGATGATGTTGTCTATGTAGTAGGGTCATATAACACTGTTTACGCTTTCGACGCTCAAAGTGACCGTAAAATTTGGACTTACACAGTAGGATCCAAACCTTGGGACAATGATTTTAGTGTGTCTTCTTTTGTGTCTGATGATGGTTTGCTTTATTTTTGTGTTGCTGATGGTAATGTTTATGCCCTTGATGCTGGTAACGGCCAAGAAATTTGGCGCTACACCTACACTTCTGATCGGTTGCGTGGTTATCCTTTTCTTAACGGTGGTTTGATTTATGTGGTTTCAAATAAGGGTGATGTGTGTGCATTAAATGCGACTGATGGGACAAAAATTTGGAGTGCTATAATTGGTGAGAGTGGGTTGTCGGTGCCGGCATTTTATGAGGGCGTTTTGTATTTTAGTTCTTCTGAGGGTAATCTTTTTGCTCTAAACGCTACCAGTGGTTTTGAGTTATGGCGTTATCCTATATCCCATTCTTTTACTTGGGCTAGAGGTGTTGGGGGTGGTGTTGGTTCGCCTGTTGTTTGTGATGGGGTTTTGTATGTGGGTTGTGATGAGTGTGTTTTTGCTTTGGCAGTTTCTCCGTCGTTTGTTTTGCCTTCTTTACCGCCTAGTACATCGGGGTCTTTTTTGTTTGGATTGTCAGTTTTTTCGATTTTACTAGTTGTAGGAGTTGCGGTTGTGATTGTGGTTTGTTGTGTGTGGCTTTACTTGTTCAAAAAGCGAAATAGACTAAAACCCAATCTATAAATCGCATACAAAAGCCTGTTGTAGCTCTAAGTGGAAGAATCCTAACGAGGCATAGTTCGGAAAAATGCTTACTTTACATTATCTGTTTGTTTGTTTATTCTTCGGTTGATTGGAGCATTTTGTACATGGTTTCGTAGCTTTTGGTGTATTGGTTATCTGTTTTTTCTAGTTTTGTTCGGAGTTGGTTCATGCGTTCCATTAAGGCGTTGGAGTCTTTTTTCTTCATCAAGTCCAGCCATTGTTGGGCGTTGGTGATGAAGCGTTCTTCCATTTTGTCTAGGTTGGCGAGTTTGGTTTGGACGTTGGCGTAGAGGTCGGGGGTTTCCATGGCTACGGATTCTGCTAGGGTGACAAGCATGCGGTAGGTGGTGCCTGCTAGTTTTTTGGATTCGCTAAATCCGGGTTGTTCTAGAAGCGTTTCGCAGGCGGCTAATCCTAGAAAGTGTGGAAAGCCCAACACAATGCCCATCAGTTCATCGTGTTTTTGCGGGGTCATGACAAACACGTGTGCTTGGTCTTTTTCAAGCCAGGCTTTGAATTCTTCTGCGTATGTTTGTTCCTTGGGGTTGGTGGGTGTTAGGACGTAGGCTTTGTGGGCTACTCCGTTGCTGCCTGGCCCAAACACAGGATGAGTTCCCAAAACCAGGGCGTCTTTTAGGTGTTGGTGCATGATGTTTATAGGGTATTCTTTTATGGAGCAAATATCCATGATGGGTTGGTCTGCATGGACTGCGGGGCTGATTGTTTTAACAATCTCTTCAAAACTGGAGATGGATACGCAGATAAGTACGCGGTCTGCGCCCCTAACTGCGGTTGGGAAATCTGCGGTTTCTACGCCCAACTCGTTTTTTAGTTCGGCAAGTTTTTCTGCGTTCCGGCCCGCGAGAATAACGGTGTCGCCTTTGGATTTGCAGTATTTTGCAAACCAGACGCCCATTTTCCCTGTGCCCAGAACCGCGGTTCTCAATTGGTGGCCTCGCAGATTTTATCCAGTGCGGTTTCGATTTGGTCGTCGGGGGCGGTTAGGCTTATGCGGAAATGTTCGCGGTAGTCGCCAAAGCTTGTGCCCGGTGCCACTGCTACACCTCTATCTAGCAGATCAAGAGTGAATTTTTCTCCGTCTAGGCCGTCGCGTTTGGGAAAGAGATAGAAAGGTGCATCTGGTTGGGTGAATTTGAAGCCGGCGGATGCGAGTTTTTTGCTGGCCAAATCGGCGCGTTGTTTGTATTTGGCTTTGATGTTTCCTGCGATTTGGGCGTGGAGTTCTAAGCCTTTGAGTGCGGCATCTTGGATAAAGACCGGTACGTTGTTTATGGTGATTTGATTAAGTTTGGTAACGTTGTCGATGAAGGGTTTGTTGGCAACAAGATAGCCAATACGCCAGCCGGTCATGGTGAAGGTTTTGCTAAAGCCATTACTTACAATATGGGGCGTGTCAGTTCCATAGTCAAGGATGCTCTTGGTTGGGTTGAAGCTGATAGCGCCATAGACTTCATCTGAGAGCACAACAATGCCTTTTTTGTTAGCAACCTCTACAATGCCATCGAGGGTTTTGTTGTCCATGGCTTTGCTTGTGGGATTGTTGGGGTTATTTAGAATAATCATCTTTGTTTCCGCATCGATGAGGCTTTCGAGTTCATTGGGGTCGACTTTCCAGTCGTTTTCCATCTCGGTGCGGAGCAATTTGGTTTTGATGCCTAAGGTTTTGGCGATTAAATCATAGGCTGTCCAATAGGGGGTTGGGATGATGACATTGCCGCCGTTTTTTAGCATCAGAAACATGGAGGCAAAAATTCCCCACTTTGAACCAGGGGTAATCACTACGTTTTCTGCTTTGGCGCCATGAACCTCGGCGATTTTTTGTCGCAGCCGCATTTCACCATAAGATGAGGAATACTTGGTTTTGCCGGCTTTCATCGCAGTGTAGGATGCTTCTACGATTTCAGGCGGTGTTGCCATGTCTGGATCTCCGAGGTTTAGTCGGATAATTTTTTTTCCTTCGCTTTCAAGCTTTAGGGCTTTCTCGTTTATTTCATAGAGCAACGCGGTTACCTCTCGTTGAGTCTCTATTGTTGAACGTTGCTGCACATATTAACTATTTCGTGATAAATACTCTCAATCTGTGCTGGATCTAGCCCGAGTTTTTCTGCTTGAGCTCTGACTTTGCTAAACACATGGGTTTCTCGCGAGCGATCTTGGATGGGTTTGCCCTGTTGCTTTTTAAGCTCCCCTATAACGCGGCAGATCTCAATGCGCTCTAAGAGGTCTTTTATGATTTGTTCATCTATATCATCTATTTTTTTCCGCATCTCATCAATTTGACCCATAATTTTAGCTCCTTAGGGTTTTGGGGATTTTGCCTGCACGTATCAGATGATCAATCAATGTTATTGCCACGGTGGCTTCCACAACGGGTACTGCTTTTGGAACTATGCAATAGTCATGTCTGCCTTTAATGCCTAGTTGGGCGTTTGTCATAGTTGCCAAATCCACGGTTTGTTGTTCTTTGGTGATGGAGGGGGTGGGTTTGATGGCCACTCGGAGAATAATGGGCATGCCGTTTGATAATCCGCCCATGATGCCGCCGGCGTTTTGGGTGGTGGTTATCACTTGGCCGTCTTTTATGCGAAAGGCATCATTGTTTTCTGAACCTCGCATTTGAGCGGCTCTAAAACCTGTGCCAAATTCTACCCCTTTGACTGCTGGGATGCTAAAGAGAGCCTTAGCTAAATCTCCATCTAGGGTATCAAATAGCGGCTCCCCAATACCTGCAGGCACATTGAGCGTGAGACATTCAATAACTCCACCTATGCTATCGCCTGCTTCTTTAGCTGAGAGGATGGCGGCTTCCATTTTTGCATCGTCTGCCAAGTCGGGACATCGGGTGGAGGTGGCTTTGCGATTTTCTTTGATTTGTGTTAGTGTGAATTCTTTTTGACTATTAATTGGGCCGATAGTTCGGGTGTAGGCTAAAACCTCAATGTTTTGGTGTGCAAGGAGTTTTTTGGCAACAACTCCTGCTAGGATATGTGCTGCTGTTATGCGGCCTGAGAAGCGTCCGCCGCCGCGGTAGTCATTAAATCCGCCATATCGTATATGTGCGGGGTAGTCGCTGTGGGCGGGGCGGGGCAGGGTTTTTGTGGCTTCATAGTCGCTGGATCGGGTTTCTTTGTTCTCAACTGTTAGGGTGAGTGGTGCTCCTGTTGTTTTGCCGTTAAACACTCCGCTCCAAAATTGTACGGTGTCTTTTTCCATACGCGGTGAGACGATGTTGGGGTTATTTGGAATTCTTTGGTCTAGTTCTTCTTGGAAATCAGTTTCTTTGAGTGCTAATCCTGCTGGGCAGCCATCAATTAGTACCCCCACGACTTTGCCGTGGCTCTCGCCAAAGGTTGTTACTGTGAATTCTCTACCTATCGAGTTTCCCGCCAACGATGTCAGCTCCTAATTGGGTTAGATGAATAAAGAATTGCGGATAAGACTTTCTGATACACTCTGCATTTTGAATTATGGTTTGGCCTTCTGCACCCAAGGCTGCAACCGAGGTTGCCATGGCAATGCGGTGGTCATTATGCGAATCAATAACTGCACCATGGAGAGGTGTGCCTGTTATGGTCAGCCCGTCTTCTGTTAGACAAATCTCCGCTCCCATTTTACTCAGCTCCACATAAACGGCTTGAAGTCGGTCTGATTCTTTGAGTCGAAGCCGTTTTGCACCCCAAATATTTGAGGTACCCTTGGCATAGCAGGCCAAAGCGGCAATTACTGGAACTAAATCCGGAATATTTCGTGCATCAATATCAATGGGTTCCAATGAGTCTCCTTGACTATAAATCGCAACACTACCCGAGTCAATTTTGCTCTCAACTCCCATCTCTTTTAGTACCTCAAGAATCGCTCTATCCCCCTGCGCCCCGAAATAATCCAAATTCTTAACCCTGATCTGTGCGTGCGTTATAGCTGAAGCCGCTAAGAGAAACGCTGCAGAGGAGAAATCTCCCGGTACCCGCTCATCTGTTGCTTTGTAGCTTTGACCCCCTGGAACCAAAATACTATTCTCGGCAAGCTCTACGGTCACCCCATGGTTAGCCAAAACAGCTCGAGTCATCTCTACATAATCCCTAGACTCCAATGGTGAAGTTAACTTAATTTTGGTATCTGAACCTGCCCAAGGACAGGCAAACATTAACCCTGAGATAAACTGAGAACTTATATCCCCCGCAATCGCAGTCTCACCCCCAGCTATACCACCCCCATCGTTGCCCTGAACAAAAACTGCATCTACCCCCCCATAACTGCCAACTCGAGTTTTCACACCCAGCGTCTCAAGAGCCAAAAGCAAGGGTTCCACGGGACGGCGTTTAAGTGACCCTCTAAACAACAATATCGAATCTCCCCTAGCAAGAGCTGCAATAGGTATCATAAAGCGAAGAGTCGCACCTGACTCCCCACAATCTATGGGTTCCCTTGGCGCTCTGAGGGACTCCGTGCCCTCAATCACCCAACAAAATTTCTCGTCGAGTTGGACCTTTGCACCAAACGCACTCACCGCTCTTAGGGTTGCCTCAGTGTCTTGAGCTAGAAGGGGATATCTAATCTCTGAGTGACCCGCTGACAATGAAGCGGCTATGACCATACGCTGAGTATAGGACTTTGAAGACGGCGCAAAAACCTCCCCCTGTAGCTTCTGAGTTTTTTTAATGGCTACAATCTCTTCGGTTATGGTTTGAGCACCTCCGCTTTTTTGCTGTTAGGATAAGTTAGTATGATTTCACCTTCATAGTTTTGCAGTGCGGCTCGTACGTTGTCGACGTTGTCTTTGGGGGTAACTGCAGTTACGGCAGGCCCTTTACCGCATAAACCTGCCGCAATTGCTCCCGCGGCCAGTGCATCAATAGCAATGGCTGGATTTTGATTAGACGCAGCAGAGTAAGCTAAGCCATTTAATGTTAAGGCTTCCCAGAGCTCTCCATTTAGTGCTTTTTTGAGTGCAATCTCAACTATGGACTTAACGGTTTTGAGCCGAGAAACATCTGAGTTGATGGTGTAGGCTTTCTGGGACGGCACATAGAACAGTACTGCTAAATCTTCTTTGGGCAATACAGTTTGTTTGAGAATTTGTTGATTTAGATTATCAGTTATGACGGCATCGCCAAAATATGACGCACAGGCATCATCAAAGGCTCCTGTGAGGGTAACTTTTGCCTCAAACGCGGCCTCGACACCAATTTTTATAATTTCCAAATCATCCAGTTGCTTATCTATGGCGGATAGGGTTGCAAGGGCGGTTGCGTTTGCGGCGGTGCTGCTGCTCTTCAAGCCTTTGGCAATGGGGATGTTGGATTGGGTTTTGATTTGGGCTCCTAAGGTGTTCTCTAGGCCAAAGCGTTTCAAAACTTTGGCGGTGGTTTTCTCGACAAGCAGGGGACATTCTTTGGGGTCTGAGGTTATCTCGGCTTTGACTATACCTGCTTCGTTGGTTAGTTTAACCTCGGCTTTTGTCCATAGATCCACGCCAAATGCGGCGCCTTGGCCCAGTGCAATTGCGTTAACAATTGTTGCGGCGCCATGTGCCACTGCTGAGGCGCGGCTATCCTTCATTTTCTTTTGCCTTCTCTTGAAGATGGTTGAGCACTGTTTTTCTCATAACGCCAACTGGTGCGGATTTTCCTGTCCAGATCTCAAAGGCCGAGGCGCCTTGGTAGATAAGCATCTCTACACCGCTGACTATTTTTGCGCCTGCCCCTTTGGCATCTTTTACTAGTCTGGTTTCTAGGGGGTTGTAGACTATGTCCATAACTGAGAGATTGGATCGGAGCAGTTTTGGCGGGATGGGACTTGTGTCTGAGCGAGGTTTCATACCTATAGATGTGGCGTTTATGAGAATATCGGAGTCTTGAAGATTTTGCTCAATATCACTTGGTGATAGTGAACCGTGTGCAATTTTTTTGTTAACTGATCTTTCAATCAGTTTAGCTAATGTTTGAGCGTGTTTAACTGTTCGATTGAGCACTGCTAACTCATCAGCTTCTTTAGCTACTGAGTACGCAATCGCTCGGGCAGCTCCCCCGGCTCCTAGGAGCAAAACTTTTCTGCCCTTGAGTTCCACACCGTTTTCTTTTAGCGCCTTAACTGCACCCGTACCATCAGTGTTAAAGCCTAACAATAAATTTTCTTTGTTAAGAATAGTGTTTACTGAGCCTATAATTTGTGCCGAGAGATCAGTGCGGTCAAGACTTGCCATAACGGTGGTCTTGTGGGGCATAGTAACATTTAAGCCCCGAATATTTAGTGCCCTCATACTCTCTACTGCCGCGGCAACACAGGCCGGTTTGACTCTAAAGGCCAAAAAAGCATAGTCTAAACCCAGCGCTTCAAAGGCGGTATTGTGCATAATAGGACTCAAGGAGTGTTCAACGGGATCGCCAATGATACCGCATATGCGGGTTTTGCCCGATATGGTGGTCATGGTTCTATTCCTAGCACCTCGTAGGCTATACGCATATCGGTTATAGTCATCTGACCCGGTGCTGTTTCATCTCCATGCTCAAGAGATGCAAATGTAAAGTAGGCCCCAAAAGCTGGTGAGAGCAGTCGTGAGGCTTTGCCGGCTTTGCCCATGCAAAAACAAACCAGCTTTGCCTTAGTTGAGGCAAATGAGATAAAACTCAAAATAGGTAAATTATCTTCAATCTGATTGGCCGTTAGCACAATTTTACAAACTGCGGCCCCTGCTAAGAGCTGTTCATTCAGTATTTTTTCAAGCGCAAAAACACTCAGCACACCATCGAATTTATGGTAAGATATGATGGGTTGGGTGCCTAGTTGCTTGAGTTTGACAACCGTTTCGTCGCGTTTGGGACTAAAGAAATCCACATCAACATATTGGAAGCCTGCTTTGGCGGCCTCTATTAGGGTTTGTTGCCACTTGTTGATTGTTGCGGGGTCGTCTTTTTCAGTTTGGGGTTTATTGGTGGCTATGAGCGGTGTTTTTGTGCTTCTGGTGAGTTCTGAGAGGTTTATTGTCTGTTCTAAGCTGTCGAGTCGGATTTCGATGAGATCGGCTTGGTTTTGTTCTGCTTTTTTGATGAGGGTGTGTGCTTCATTTAGGGTTTTGGGGAGAATTGAGACACAGATTTTTTGGGTCACTTCTCAATCACCGTTTCATCGGGTACTGATATGCCAAAGTGTCTGCCGCCTTTGGCTGCTAGGTGCACCACCACCTCGTCATCTACTTTGAGTTCGGTGACGGGTTTGGAGCCTTTGGGGGTGACTACGCGGATGGTTTCCGCGTTTTGGAGAATAACTTTGATTGTTTTATCTTGGGCTTGTGCTTCTATGAGTATGAGGGGGCGGATTTCTATTTTTATTCTGCCTACGTTGGCTCTGCGTGTTTGACCTTCGCGGTTTATGATTATGACTTCGTCTCCGGCTTTGAACTCTTGGAGGTAGCGGGTGGTTTGGAGGTTGCCCAATGTGTACATTGAGCAGGAGCCGGCGTTTACGCGGAAGGGTCGTGAGTTAACATAGGGGTTTTCGTTAACTTCTGCTTCGACTAAAAAGAGTCCGGCGCTTTGGCTGCCCACTAGTATGCCCTCGCCTTGGGTCATCAAATCGCAGGTGTCTACACATACTCTTGCGCCTGTGCTGATGGGTTTTGTGGCAACAATTTTGGCTGTTGTCATCTGTAGTTTTAAGGTCTCGGGTTTAACAATGGCGAGAGTTTTGAGAAGTTCTTCGGGGTCGGAGGTTTTGAGTAGAACTCCATCGGTGCCCAGTTCGAGGGTTTCTAGGGCAATTTTTGCTTCTTGGGCGTTGGTGACTTCGGCGATGAGTTTACTTTTGCCCTTTATGCGGGCGATTAGGTTTTCGAGTGGAATTATGCGCCAGTTTTCTGTGCCTACAATTAGATAGGGGATGCCTGTTTGTGCGGCTCTGACAATTAGGTCTTCTGAGGTTTTGTCTTTGATGGTGATGCGTAAAATTTTGGCGTTGCTTTTCTCAACTTCGATTTGATTATTTGGGGTTAGTATGTCACAGGTTTGGTTGGTTGATAGAAAGCGTGCTTTAGTTTCTTTGATGATTACATCGATATGCTGTGTTTGGAGGGTTGTTTTGTCTGGGGTTTCTATCCAGAGTTCTTTCACTAGTTTTCCCCCAGCATTTTTTGTGCTTGTTCTACTGAGGCGTTTTTGTGCACGATTGCTGAGAGGGCTTTGATAATTGCGGTGGGGTTTTCGCATTGGAATACGTTGCGTCCTATTGAGAGGCCCGCGGCACCGCTTTGGAGGGCGTCATGGGTGGTTTGGAGGACTTCGTTTGGGGCTTTGCATTTGGGTCCGCCTGCTATGACGATGGGTGCGGGGCAGCTTTCTGTTACGGTTTTAAATGTGTCTATACTGCCTGTGTAGTTGGTTTTGATGATGTCTGCGCCGAGTTCTGCGCCGATGCGGGCTGCGTGTGCGACTGCGGTTGTGTCGTGTTCGTTTAGGATTTTGGGTCCTCTTGGGTACATCATTGCTAGGAGGGGTAGGCCGTAGTGTTCGCATTCTTCGCTGACTTTGCCTAGGTTTGCCAGCATTCGATCTTCGTCTTGTGCGCCAATGTTTACATGTACACTAACTGCGTCGGCGCCTAGGCGTAGGGCTTCTCCAACGCTGCAGACTTGGATTTTGCCGTTGGGGTTGGGTCCAAGGTTTGATGCGCCGCTTAGCATGACGATTAAGCCTGCATCGTCGGTATCGATGCGTTTTGCGATGCCTTTGTGTACCAAGATGGCATCAACTCTGCCCTCGACTATCTGGTTGGTTATTTTTTGCATATCGATTATGCCTTGCATGGGTCCGATGGTGACACCGTGATCCATAGGTACGATGACTGTGTGGTCATCTTTTTGCATGATTCTTTTTAGTCTGCGAGTTTTGCCAACGTTCAATTTTCTTCGCCTTTATGTGTTTTTAGTGCATTTTTGATTAGATTTAGTGCTTTTTTCTGTTCGTTCCATTCTACAAACAGTAGAATACTTGAGGTAATGGTCAAGATGCCGCTGATGTTTATGCCGTTGAGGCGGAGATCTTCGCTTATCCGCCCTATAATGCCCTGTGACTCCTCAAGTCCTACACCACTTGTTTTGATGAAAACCAAATCTTTTTTGACTGCCATAGCTATAGTTTCCTTATTGCTTATGGTGATTTGGTGAATTTGATTAAATAGATCATCAATATTTTCACTTTGGGATATGTAGAGAATAATGGAATTAGTGTTCATCGACATACCCAAGAGTGTGGTATTTTCTCTGACTTTGCCGATAATCTCGGTGATAACCTGCGGGTTAGCCGATAAGCCCTTGCCGATAACTGTGATTTCTGCTACTGGTGAGGCATCAGCGATTTCTGCGTTGAGCTCGGAGGATAGGTTGCCAGTTATTATGGTGCCTTGTTTACCAAGATCGCCATGCTGGTTGCTGATAACTTTGACATCAATGTTTTGGGGTTTGTATTTGAGGGCTTTGCTGTGTATAAATTTGGCGCCGCTGTCTGCTAATCCAACTAGTGTATTTACCTCAATAGTTGGAAGCAAGCGAGGATTTTGGATTATTTTGGGGTCACTTGACATAATGCCCTCTGCATCGGTGACAAGCACCACCTGATCAGCACCTAAACCCTCTGCTAAGATAAAGGCTGTGGTGTCACTTCCACCTCGCCCAAGAGTGGTTATTTTACCTTCTTTGGTTTTGCCCACAAACCCTGCAATGACAGGTATTGTGCCTTTTTCTACAAGCGGTAGGATGCCTTCTTGGATGTTTTTTTGGCATTCTTTGAGATTTGGATTAGCATTTTGGAAGGCCTCATCGGTTATGATGGGCCATTTATTATCCATGGGGTCAAAGTAGCAAGCATCTGCACCGTTATTGCGCAGTGCTGTAGCAAATATGCGCACACTGGTGCGTTCACCCATGGAGAGAATGTCATCTAAATCGTGTTTTGCTAGTTTTCCATTTGAGGTATTTTTCGCCGCGCTTAGTAGAGTATCGGTGGTTTTGCCCATAGCCGAAACTACAACCGCGATTTTGGTGCCTTTCTTTGTTTCGTTGACAACCGAGTTGACTGCTTTGAGGAGCCGTTCATGATCGGCTAGACTAGAGCCGCCAAATTTAACAACAATTTTGTTCGCTTTGTCTTGTTTTGCCATTTATGTTCCCGCCCATGTTTTGCCCAGAACTGAACTCAAAAGCGCTGGCAGTTCTGGGCTTAAGGAAAATAACCGAAATAATAAAATCCGTAGTCGAAGCTGCATATATGTGCTGTATTGCTGACATTTTTTGCGATTATATTAGACATGCTTCGAACCTGACCAATCACTCAGTACCATAAAAATATAAGCCTTTCGGAACTGAGTTTATTTTTGAAGGATTGTTTTCTTCGCTCATGCTTGTTTGGTATGTTAAAATAGCCTTCACTGATCAACTTGTAATCAGTTGTGACCTAACAGTGCCATACTCAATGAACCCTGTTAAGTTATTTTGATGATTTGGGGGATTTTTCCTCCGGTTCCAACTTGTCCTTTGTAAATAATCATAACCCCTTGTATTCCTTCGATTGATAATCCCCTCTCTATTGCTGTTTGGATGGCGGTTTTAGCATCTTTTCCTTTTACCATATTGCCCACCGTTGTTGCTACTGCATCAGCCAGTGTCGCATTTTTGGCAAAAATTGTTGCAGCCTCTGCATCGCCAAAACTTAGTGCGTGGCTGAATCGTCCTGAACTTGTTGCGATGGCTATGGGAAACTCGGTGAGTCGAAACCCAAAGCGTCTTGAGAGGGGTTCTTCTCCTGTTGCAAGTGCCACATCTACGGGTTGGTCTGAATCCGCCATGATTTCGCCGCCGTTTTCTACCACTGCTACTTTGCATCCTGTCTGTTTCATGTCTGTGACGGCTATGTCTGCGAGGGCTCCAGCAACCGCTGCCATCGGTCCCACATCTGCTTTGGTTGCGGCTTCCGCCATCATTTTTGCAACCAGGGGTTCTTTGGGTGGCGGGATGGGTGTTAGGGTGTGGAGAAATTTGGGGTTAGCTCGAATGTGGAGTTCAAGTTCAAAGCGGTTGCGCCGGATGGATTCTTTGGCGGCTTCTATGGCTTTTGTACTCTCAGAGATAAGGGTGCATTGAGATTCTTTGAGATTAAAGTTTTCTTTGATGAGACTATCGGTCAAGTTTTCTTTTTCCTGGTATGGTTTGCGCCGTTGGTTTTTAGGGATTTTATGGCGCGTGCGGGGCAGGCATCAACGCAGATGCTACAGGTGTTGCCGAGGCATTTTTCTTTGTTAAACTCGACGGTGTCTTCTTGGTTTGTTTTTATGGCTTCTACGGGGCAGAGTGCGATGCAGGTGCCGCAGCTGAAGCATTTTTCTGTGTTGACTTGGATTTGTTTGGGTAAGGTTACGGTGACGCCGCGGCGTTGGAAGGCGTCGGCGATTTTGGTTTCCATCTCATCGGGGATTTCAATTAGAATTTCGCCGCCTTTGTTGTTAATATGGGCTGAGAGGATGGCCATTGGTACTTTGTATTCGATTATGATTTGGGCTGCTATGGGTTCGGAGGCTTGTTCTTCGTTAACTCGTATTAGCAATCTTGCCATTTGTTATCTCCCCAAGAGTTTTGAGACATCCTCTGAGGTGATGATGCCCACTACTCGATGTTCAGTATCGACCACTGGCAGGGCTGAGATGTTGTGTTGGGCCATGCGCTTAGAGGCGGTTTCTAGGGGTTCGTCGGGTTTGGCGGTTATGACATTGCGTGATTCGATATCTCCTAAGTCTTTTTTGCCTTCTGCCATAGCTCGGGTGATGTCCCAGGAGGTGACAATACCACGGAGTTTGCCTTTGTTGTCTACCACAACTATGTGGTTGATGGCTTTGGTGACTAAGCGTTCGGCGATGGCGCGGATTTTTTCGCCTTCGATGCAGGTTACGGCGGGGTGCATAACGTTTGTAACAAAGGGGATTTCTTCGGTTTGACGCATTGGTTTACATATGGTGTCGGTGGGTAGTCGTTCCACGGGTGCAGTTAGTGTAAAGGTGCCTTCTTCAATCCAGGTTTTGAGGGTTTGGGAAACTTTTTTTGCCATCTTGAGACTCGATAATGAGCTGACCCGGACTTTTTTGCCCTGAACGGTAATGGTTCCGGATTTGAGTTCTTTGTAGCTGACTTTGCCCAAGTTAGGTCGGTCGCGTTGGGGTACGCTGTAATCAATAATATCGGTAAAGATGTCTTCGTCGCGGATGGCTGTTTTTTTGGCTAACCCCTCATTTAGTATTGGAATTGGAACACCCAAACCCACATACATGCTGGTTCCGTATTTGGTAAAGCTGGCTCCCTGCAGGAACTCGGGTGACATTTTTTTTGCGTTGCCTTTGACCATGAGGTTGCCGAATTGGTTTTTGGGATTGTGTTGTGTACCCTCGCCAATTATGTAGCCTGGTGCGCCGCCTAGAAATATACGGGTGCCCATCCCCATGGTTTCATAGTCGGGGTCGTTCATAAGTGGGTTTAGCTCTCCTGCTCCGCTGTAGGTGGCGTTTCGGAAGTGGGGTAAGAGTTTGCTCATGTAGGTGTAGATAATCTCATCACTGCTGTTAACGGCGCAGTTGTAGCGTTGGTAGCAGTTACGGAAATTGATCAGTTGGAATTGGTTTAGATCTTCTTTGGTTAGGGTGGTTTTAAGAGTTGTTCGAGGATAGCAGTCGGTGCCATAGGCGATGGCGCGTAGTGATACTTCTTTGCCCGCAACCAAATCTTCGATAACATGTCCGCCGCCATACTCAACTACATCTTTTTCTGACATGTTGGTGGCGCCTATGAACAGATCCACCGCGGCTCCGGGATGACAAACTTCAACCCCGTTTATCCATGCGCGATCAATTTTGATAGGTGGATCTGAGTGTCCTGTGTTAATGACTGCTCCTGAAGAACACATAGCACCAAAGGTACCTGTGGTGACAACATCAACTTCTTTGAAGGCAACCTCAACACCGCTGCTCTCGACAAGCTTTTTCATTTCTTGAGCGGTTAAGACTTGAGCGTCGCCTTTGAGGATTTTCTGATTAATTTCCTCAATTGTGCGTGTTTTGCCTTGTTTAGACAACAGCTCGACCTCAAAGCAATCGAACAGTCAAAGCGCACATATAATATTTACGCAAAACTCGACAAAACTAGCTCCAGTAGTTTGTTTTGTAAGCCTGTTAGAGTATCCCTTTAAGCACTTTTCCTGCTGAACTCAGCGGTAAACTAGTCAAAATCTCAAGATCTCTTATGGCTTTGTAGCTGGCGACTTGCCGATTGACAAACTCTTGTAGTTCCCGCTCAGACACATAAACCGTTTCCTTGAGCACGACATAGGCCTTTGGAACCTCACCTAACACATCATCATCTCTTCCAACAACGGCACAGAGCTTCACAGCCGGATGCTCATACAAGACCTTTTCAAGTTCCTGGGGATAGATACTGTAGCCTTTGTGTTTGATAAGGTCTTTTTTTCGGTCTACAATGTAGAAGTAGCCGTCACTATCTTTGTAGGCAATGTCGCCTGTAAAAAGCCAGCCGTCACGAAGCACAAGGGCCGTTTCATCCGGACGGCGCCAGTACCCCATCATTACTTGGGGCCCTCGCACAGCTAACTCTCCAATCTCCCCTGTTACCAGTGTTTTTTCTCCCGTTTGGGTATCCACTATTTTCGCCTCAGTACCCGTCAGAGGCAACCCAATTGAACCCGTTCGTAGAATCTGCACCTTGTCAATAGGCATACAATGTGTCACAGGCGAGGCTTCCGTTAGCCCATAACCCTCCACCAAAACTCCGCCTGTAACCTTCATAAACCGCTTCTGCACATGCGGCGGCAAAGATGAAGCCCCCGAAATGCACACACGAATCGATGTTAAATCACAACTGGCAAAGGCGTTGTCTGCAAGGAGCCTCTGATACATAGTTGGAACGCCACAGAAAACCGTGACCCGATGTCGATGGATAGTTTCACAGACTCTGCCCACCTCAAACCTAGACAGTAACACCATCGTAGCTCCCAAACTAACAGGCACTGTAAGGCTTGTGGTCATACCATAGATATGACAAAGGGGTAATGCTGAGAGAAACACGTCTTGTTCTGTGGCATCTATCGCAGAAGCAAAAGATAGCGCATTAGAAACAAGATTACGATGGGTCAACATGACCGCTTTAGCGGTACCAGTGGTGCCTCCTGTAAACTGAAGTACCGCTAAATCAACTTCAGGATCAACCGCAATATCTGGAACAACCCCCGAAGCACCCTTTAGCAAAACTTCAAAATCGACTATACCTATGCGTTTTCTATCAACCTGGCTATCCCCATAACTTTCTGCCCCTGTGATTACCCCATTTTTCAGCTGGGTTTTTTCCCACACCGTTTGCACGATAGGATAGAGCGTATCCAAAGTCACTATGGTTTGGGCTTCTGATTCATAGAGCTGATACTCAATCTCCCGTTCGTGAGCAAGGGGACTTAACGCAGTCACGACCATACCTGCCTTGAGCACCCCAAAATATGCAATGACAAACTGGAAACTATTGGGCAGAAAGAGTGCAACCCGTTCCCCCTTTGTTACACCCAAACCCAACAGAGCATTTGCAAACCGATTACACAACAAATCCAACTCAAAATAAGGGAGACATCTATCACCAAAAACAAGACCGGTCTCTCTTGAAGCTCTTTGTGCAGTTGCTTCAAGTAATCCCTGAAGCGAAATCCTTGGGTACTCAATTTCAACCATGATGATATTTCCTATTTTTTGTTCTCAACGCTTGTTTGACAGCCAGAAACGCTCTAAATAGTTCTATGTGTTAACCCCTTTTGTTATCATAGAAAGTGGTATTTAACCGCTGATCACTTACATGCTTCTTTCCCATATAGCAGTTTTTTCTTTGTTTATTTTCTTAGTTTGTTGTTTCGTTGGAGCTTTCTTGCTCAATTAGGACTGCGGTTCCAGTTGCCGAGAACAACACGGCATTAGATTGGCCTATGCTTGAAGTCTCAACATCTAATCCTATAATGGCGTTTGCACCCATGGCTTTTGCTCGGCTTCTGATGCGATCGATGGCTTCCCAACGGGCTTTTTCTATTTCTGAGGAAAAAGCTGTCACTTCGCCTCCAATCATCGATTCTATTCCTCCCACAAATTGGCCCCAGATGCCTCTGGTACGGGGAGTTAATCCTGTTACAATACCTAAACTTTTTTGACTCTATAGCCAGCAACTGTTGGGGTTGTCACAATGAGAAATGATGTTGTATCTGCAATCTGGGTACCGCATTTATAGCAGAAACCTGCGTCGTCAGGCATATTGTTTTCACATTTAGGGCACTTCAAGGTTTGTTCACATGGGGAATAGCTGTAGCTTTTGATTTCAATTTTTCTATTATTGTCCTGCGTTTTAACATGTTATCTCTTGGCTTCATTATGTATTTGTTTTCTAAAATTCAGTTTTTGGTGTGCTGTTGTATGTCTGTTGTGCTTTTCGTGACGAACGGCAGTATATCGTGATTATTGGTGAACTTTCTGGCTGTGCGGTGCATAGTTTAGCCGTTGGAGGGATTTTGCTGGTTTTTAGTACCGGTAATTGATGGTTAACTTTGGTCTATAACCAAATAAGCGGTAAATAAATTTATAAACTATTGATTAATAGTAAAAACTTGTGGGAGGGGATCGGCGTAACTATCACACCTGACAGCACTTCCCCGCTGTCACCCCTCCCAAAATTTATGGAGCATACAAAATAATGAACAATAATAAAATAATCAATCAATTTGTAAAAAAAGAAAAAAACACGTTATTATCCATAACCATCACAATACTATTAATGGTGTCAATGTTTCCCCTGATTCCACCGAGCACTGCTGAGCCTTCTCCACCTCTAGAAGCATGCACTGGCAGAATTCTTACTCCGCGCCTGACAGGTGATACATCCAATTGGGTTGAAATCGCAAAATATGACGATTACTCACTAATTGTGCGCACCGATTACCTTAACCTCCGTTCCATTAATCATGGCGATCCAGAATGGCAATATACAGTCTACAGTAGCCCATCTGGCAACAATTACCTAGACGCTGGCTGTAATGTCCGAAACTGTATCAACGATTGGTTTAACGGCGAAGCCAACAGCGGGCTGGATAACCTGCCAAGTAATGCGCGGCTCCGCTCTTATACAATGCAAAACAATGCGATAAGTACTATCGGTACCACTGCCTATCCGGAGTCGTTAACCGATGGGTTTAGCACACCATCCAATATTCAAATGGATAGCGGTGATAATGTTGCTTTCGCACTAAGCTTTAGCGAAGTTACAGAATTCTTGTCCAAAACACATGACGTATATGGTATGAACCCTGAAAATCAGCCTAGCAATACCATAGCAAATAATAACTTTGCCAAAATCAACATACCTATAAATGCGATTTATATATTTGGTATGTGGCTCCGCTCGCCTTCAACCCACGTACCTGACACGGCAGGAGCTTTAGCCAGCAACGGCAGAGCCTTCCAAATCCACACCGATGGCAACCTAAATGAACGTGGACTTGTTTATCCGGCGTTATGGGTGAATTCACACATTTTTAACTGCACAATTGCATATGTGTTGAGCGAGGGTGGTGTAAACCATCCTGATAATCCTGAATCGTATGTTGTGGACGAAACTATTCCTCCTATATTCAAACCAGAGCGATCCGGTTATATTTTCACAGATTGGACCGCTAAATATACCATTGGTGATACCCAAATAACTCTTAATCACATAGGCGACAAGGTTTACGAGTTTCCTATAGGTGTTAATGGCGATATCACTCTAACCGCCCTTTGGAGTACTAGGTATAATTATTTCATTAATTATGATGGCAATGGGGCTTCTGAAGGCATGATGCCTGCTACTTTGGCAAGTATTAACGATCCTGTTAATTTGAGCCCTAATGCATTTGGTCGGCTTGGCTACTCTTTTGATGGCTGGAATACTGAGGCGGATGGTTCTGGCAATTATTATGCTGATGAGGCTCTTTTCACCCGTGATGTTGGTATTGATATAACATTGTATGCCCAATGGACTGCTAGGTCGGATCTTTCGTATGTTGTGCATTATCTTGAGCAGGGTACTGACGAAGAATTAGCTCCATCGAAGATTGTGTCTGGTCAGATTTTTGGTACTGTGGTGTCTGTGTCTGCTATT